>JAGLRQ010000127.1 GCA_023136205.1 Candidatus Auribacterota bacterium | reverse complement strand
GAAGCTAAAAAAAATGAATGCGGATAAGTATATCCATGTTGGAGACATGGAGGATGATGCGGAACTTGCGGATAATGCGGGATTCAGATTCTTGAATCCTTATCAATTCATTAAGTTATTTTTATGACTAAAAAACATGAGTGAAAAATAAAAGAATTTGACAGGATTAACAGGATTTTCAGAATTGGGAAAAAGAAACAATAGCCACAGAGGCACGGAGAAAATCTTTCCTTTTGACATATCTTATGCAATCTATCAAAATAAATACTTAATACAAAGGGAAAATTCCAGCTAAATGAAAGTTTTAAGGGAATCCAATGGGAAGCATAGGTATTGCTAAAGAAATTGCAGCAAAAGGTTTGGAAAGAAGAGCTATACTTCTTCCCGGAGAAGTAGGCAAACTGATTGAAGGAGGTTATCAGGTATTTGTAGAGAAAGGCTTGGGGGAAAGGATATATATCAGTGACGATAAATATAAAAAAGCAGGAGCAAAAATAGTAAGCAACCGCAAAAGTATTTTCAATAAATCGATTGTTGTAAAACTAAAACCCCCTTTGCCACAGGAATTTAAACTCCTTAAGAATAATTTACTCTTTTGCATGCTTCATGCGGAACAGCATCCTCAATATGTGAAGGCCCTGAAAAAGAGAAGTGTTAAAGCCATTGCTATGGAACTTGTTAGAAATAGAGCGGGTGAGCGACTTATTCAATGTACAGATATGGCGGGCGAACAGGGTATGATTATGGCTTTCCAGCTTGCTGATAAAATTCCTTCCGATTGCAGCGTTCTGGTGCTTGGATATGGTGCCATTGCTTCCGGGGCATTAAAGATAGCATATAGTTTGGGTGCAAAGGTTAAGATTTTGCGAAGGAGCGAATATCCGCACATAAAACATTTTGTAAGAAATAAAGATATAGTGGTTAATGGCATTATTTGGCCAAAAGAGAAAAGGGAGAGAAGAGAGTATCTAATTACAAGAGACATGTTTCCCCTTTTTAACAAACGTGCCGTAATGCTGGACCTTTCTGTGGATTATCCTAATCCTGTTGAAACTTGCCATCCCACGTTACTGGATAAACCGTTTTATGAAGTTGATGGCATAAGGCACATAAGTATATTTGGTTACCCGGGGTTAGTACCGGTTTCCAGCGTAAAGCGGTATTCAAAGCAGGTGCTTCCTATCCTGCTCAGAATTGCTTCCACTCCTTTCGACAAACTTCCTAAGTATATCAAAAACGCGATTATAAACCCTGAAACATATCCTTTTTAACTATGAAAAAAGGGCTTTTAGTTATAGGCGACAGAAAAATCAATGGCCGCAAACTTGCCCCCTCTTTTAACGCATTTGTTGAACATATCCGTAAATCAAAAAGTAGCAATCTTGAATTTCAAATAATCAGCTACAATGATGTCCTGGCAAAAAAGCTTCCCGCGTTTTCCAGCCGTATTTTAAGTGTCATTCTCTTTTTTCCTTTCGAATACTGGAATAAAAATATCGAAGTATATAACAGGGATTCAAGGATTTACGGGGACCGGAAATTCGGAGAGGAATATAAAAAATTCTTTAAAAGAGCAGAGAGGTTAATAGAGAAAAAATACCACGATAAAAAAATTAAATATGTTAATCCTCTTAAAAGTTCTCTTCTGGAAAGGGACAAGAAAGAAGCAAAAATTTTATTTAAAAAAAACAATATCCCCACGGCAAGGAGTTTCCACATAAAAACACCCGATAACATTAAGCAGCTTGTTAAAAAAGGTTTATCCCTATATATAAAGCCAAGATTTGGGTCTATGGGAAAAGGAATTACATACGTTAATGAAAATTTGATAAGCACAAATTTTCTATTCAGAAAGGGTAAGATCGTAAGCCGGAAATACGATTGTAACTGGCCGTTCACAAAAATTAGTGAGAAGTCCAGAAATAGGTTTTTAAAAATTCTTATTTCCAAGGATTTTATTTTTGAAGAGGCAATAGAGCCACCGGTATACAAAGGAAGAAGATTTGATTTTAGGGTTTATTGTGTTTATGGGGGAGTTCCTTACTATTATGCAAAGTCAATGCCGGCTTTTTCCCCTGTTACTAATTGGGCACAGGGAGGAAGGATTGAAAAAAAAGCGTATTTTTCAACGTATGTTTCTGAATCTGAGATAAAAAAAGCCAGGTTTCTGGCGAGAAAGGTTACTCGCACCTTTAATCTGAATTACGTTGGTGTAGATATCATTTTTTCAAAGAGGTTTAAAAAACCGTATGTTCTGGAAGTTCATTCATTTCCCGGTTTCGAAAAAAGATTTGATTTAATGGGTTATCTGGCAAAAAAAGTATTAGAAAGATAAAAAGTATATAGTTTATAAAGGAAAAAACTATCTAGGGCTATAATGAAACACAGCGGAGAAGATAAAAAAAACATTTCTGTAATTTTATCCTGGGCGCTATATGACTTAGCAAACCAGTTTTTCGCCCTGAATGTAGTCTCCCTGTATTTTGTGCGCTGGATAACCATAGAGAAAAACTGCCCGGAAATATTTTACAGCCTGACATTTGGTCTCTCCATGTTTTTTGTAGCGCTTTTAGCACCTATTCTGGGAACAATCTCAGATAGACGAAAACGATACAAACCCTTTTTGATATATTTTACGGTTCTCGCTGTTATATTCACTATGCTTTTAGGGGTATCTCAAAATGTTTTCTTAGGGTTGTTCCTCTTTGCTATAGCAAATTTTGGCTGTCAGACAGCAATAGTTTTTTACAATTCCCTGATAATACAGGTCAGCCCTAAAAATAAAATTGGCATGGTATCAGGGTTAGGAAGGATGTTTGGATACACAGGAGCCATTTTAGCTTTGTACCTTGCTAAACCTATAATATTAGAAAAGGGTTACCAGGCAGTTTTTCTTCCTACAGGTATTCTGTTTTTGATTTTCTCTTTGCCCTGCATGATTTTTATAAAAGAGAAGTCTCTTAAAGAAAAAACACCCCTGATTTCTTTTTTTAAAAAAAAGGTGCTGTTGGGAGTTTTTAAGAAATTAAGAGCGACTATTACTACCGGTTATAGGGCAAAAAGTCTTTTTAATTTTTTAATAGCTATCTTTTTTGGGTTATGTGCGGTGAATGTAATGATTCTTTTTATGTCTGTCTATGCTGGACGGGCCTTTGGAGTAACAGAAAGCCAAATAATCAACCTGATTGCTTTTTCAGCTATCTTTGCCATCATGGGCAGTATTATTTCCGGCTTCATAAGCGATTATATAGGATACAGGCGGTCTCTGATAGGAATATTTTTTCTCTGGGGAATAACTCTTTTGGCGGGAGGAATTCTACCCCCTGCCTTTTATCTGGTTATCGGAGCGTTGGGGGGAGTAAGTCTAGGCTCGATTTGGGTAGTTTCTCGTGCGTTAGTCGTAAACCTTTTTCCTAAGGAGCAAATTGGTGAAATTTTCGGTTTGGTAAATCTTGTAAGCTACCTTTCCGCTATAATAGGGCCCCTTTACTGGGGATTAATTCTGCTGTATCTTTCCAAATTTGGGCAATGGGGATACCGCCTGGCTTGTCTCAGTCTAATTCTGTTTGTTGCCACTGGTATCTTTTTTCTTTTGCGTATTCCAAAAGAAGCCGGAAATTCACAATAGCTTTGAGTTGAATAGTTTTTGCTTTGGTAAAAATCTGTGATAAAATGAAGTTTCAGTAATGTTGCTCAAAATTAAAATTCAAGGGGGTATTAAATATGTTTAAAGGCAAAAAAGTAAAAATAAGATTAAAAAGGTTTGCCCAGGATCAGAAGACCAGGATATTTGTTGGTAGAGTTTTTGATATGAACAATGACTGGGTAAAAGTTGAAGGGAAATTTTTCACATTAGCCAAGGGAGAACAAAAACCAAGAATCGATAAGCAGAGAAGAACATTGTGTATTCCGCGCGAAAGCATAAGCCTGGTTAGAATTCTTCCTGACACCCTTGATCTGGACAATTTAGAATATTCCATTGAAGATACCAGGATGTTGGTGCACATAAAAGGCGTCCAACCGTTAAGCATAAGCGAGTAAGCCTTTGCCATTTTCAACAACAGTTTTTCTGGACAATTTAGAAATGGGTAAGGCAAAAAAACTGATAGTATTTCTTTCAGGCGTTCTATTTTTAAATATTCTTTCCGGCAGCCCCTGCCATGGAGGAACACTCCACCTGAAAAATGGAGGTAATATTCAGGGCATTATTCAGGAAGTAAACGACAGTTATATAACTGTTAAAGTGAGCGGCGGGCAGGTAAGGGTTCCCCGTACAAACTTAACTAAAGAAACAGAAGACCAGCTTGAGGATACATTTCGCAAAGATACAGAACTAAGTAAAAAAATACTAGAGGCTTCCAGGGATAAAAAAGAAGAGGTTGAAGATAATTTTATCAGCTATCAGGAAGTAAAAAATCTTTTATCCGATCCAAGTAATAAAAAAGATACAGATGTTTATACCTGCCTCAGGGAAATACAGAAAAAAGGGCTTACTGCCGATGCCAAAGAATTTGAAGAGCTTCAGTTACTCATTAAAGAAAATTTTCCAAAAATAACAGGCGTTTTTATTGCTATTTTTTTAACGGTAATAATAATTCAGTTGTTAATAAACGCTTTATATATCAAACTTTTCGTTAAGATATCTATACAACAGAGGGTTTCTTTTTCAACCGCCTGTGTTTTTCAAATAAAATTTATTTTATTCCAGATATTTGCCGCAGTAATTTTTACAGTTCTAATGTCTTTTGCCACTATTATGGGAACTGACTTTTGGGGGATAATTTTTCTCTGTTCTGCCCTTATAATCTCTTTTATCTGGTATTTTTTCCGCCTGGCATATGCTGAACTTGGATTAACATTTCTGAAGACATTGCTTATGGTAATAATATACCTGGTTATATATTTTATTATTGGTGCCGCGCTTAACCTGTTGCTGTCCGCATGGTTATCCTAAATTTAAACCCGTGCCCGTTCGTACCTCACAGTGCGAATTTTATTTGCAAAGTAAGTTCAACTTCAATATAATCAATATCATGAAACCATTCAAAACTATTTCTAATTTATTCAAAAACTCCCGTGATTCAGATATTCTGTCTTATGAGATTAAGTGCGCGAAGTGCGGAGAGAAAATAAAAATCAGGATAAACCCGAAAACCGATTTATCCCGTGTTTTTGAAGAATCGGCGCCTGAAAGCGCTTCATATGTATTGAAAAAAGAAGCACTCGGTAACAATTGCCAGAACATTATGAATATTACCTGCTATTATGATTTGTCTTATGGTGAAATTTCCCGGGAAATCAGCTCGGGAAAATTTGTAGATAAAGATGATTGAAACCAAAATTGTCTCCGATACCTGTATTTCCGTATAATATAAATTAACGAAAGGCCGCAAGATTATGGACAATTTATGGGCTCCATGGAGAATGAAATACATAGAAAACATACTAACAGACAGGAAAGGCAAATGTATATTTTGCGCAAAGCCGGAAGAAAACAATGATAAAGCAAACATGATTATAAAGAGGGGGGAAAAATGTTTTGTAATCATGAATTTATATCCGTATAACAATGGCCATCTGATGATTGCCCCTTACGCTCATGTTCCGAATTTAACCAGCCTTGATAATGAAACAATTCTTGAAATATTAAAAATGCTTCAGAAGTGTGAACAGGTCCTTGGAAGCTCCTTTCACCCGGACGGCTTTAATGTAGGTGTAAATATCGGAAGAGCGGCGGGAGCGGGGATAGACCAGCATATTCATTTTCATGTAGTGCCCCGCTGGAACGGCGATACAAATTTCATGCCGGTTTTAGACAATACAAAGGTTATTGTTCAGTCTCTGGAAGATACCTATAACACCTTAAAACCGCTTTTTGAAAAACAAACTAAACCTTTAGGGCAACTGGAAGGTAACAAATAATCCGCTGCCTCTAATTTAGCTTTGAAATTTATTCACACTGTGTTACCCTGATAGAAAATCTATCTTGGGGAGGGTTATATATAATGGACAAACCTAAAGAAGAAAAAGAAGTCAAAAAGGAACCAGCTATAGAACTGCCCGATGTTGAACAGATAATCGGGGCAGGTAAAAACAAGCAAAAAGAAAAACCGTCTGAGAAACCAAATATCCAGGGTGTTCCGAGACTAAATGTCAACAATAAAAAGTCGGAGGAAAAAGATAAAGAAATCCCCAGATTATCTAAAATTCCCGGCAGTTATACTAAACCTCCTGAAATAGCTGAGGCGGTGAAAGAGTCAAAGGTAGACAAAAAACCTGAACAAACACCCGTGCAGCCAATTCCTGAAAAGGAGCCAGCACCGGTAGAAAGCCCGGAGAAAGAAACACCCGGGAGACAAAATTTTAAATTTAAAGAACCATCTGCACCCTTAAAACTGGCAAAGTCTCAGCAAGAAATACTCACAAAAACGCAGGAGCAGGAAGAAGAAAAACCCGGTTCTTTGTATGGTATAATGACAGCAATATCTCTTACTGCAATGGCTTTTTGTTCATACCTGATAGCAATTCAATACTTTGGAATGGAGGCTCCTCGTTTTGTTAGGACAATTCTGGATTTGATTTATAAAGTCACTTCCTGATATGGAACTATCTATAGTATCTGTCTACGGTGTCCGCTTCGCAGGAGGGGCATCTAACATGCCCCCTGGTTCTTGAAGAAAATACCGTTCCGCACTGCA
>JAGLRQ010000126.1 GCA_023136205.1 Candidatus Auribacterota bacterium | reverse complement strand
TTACAGCTCTGCAGCAGGCAGCTTGTGGGAAGCGTGGGTTAATATCTTTTCAACAGCCTCGGGAATTTTTGGAGAGATAAGATATATAAATTTTCCTTCTTCATTTGCGGCAAAGTAAGAATTTTCTTTTTGGTTTCCTATATGTAATTTTAGACTGGCGTCTTTTCCTGTGAGTGTTATTGTGATTTCGGGGTTTGCAAGGCCGTTTTCGGAAAGGGCTGTAACGTTATCGGAAAAAACGCTCTTAGCTTTTTCTTCCATGAGAAGCCACAACAAATTGTTTATTGTTTCAGGCCCGGCGCTTTTTTCCTGGCCTTGCCACTTGTTCTCAGCATCTTTTTTGTAGATATATAGGTCTCCGTTTTTTCTGATATTTATGGCTGATATGTCCGTGAGCGGGAACTGAAGAAGCTTCCTGGATACAAACCTTAAATATTTAAAGTCGAAAAAGCTGCTTTGCGGGTTTTTGTCTAAACAGAGGAGGTTGTTGTCCATTTTTGTTTTCGCGTACAGGTTTTCTTTTGCTTTAAAAAATTCAATAGGCCAGCTGGATTTACCATGGCCGAATTCTACAATAGCAGCAGGGCTGGTAAATTTTTCGGTGTTAAATGGAATGGTGCCGGCAGCTTTTGTGGTAATGAAAGAATGGATGTAGCGTAGGACATTTTCAAAATCAGCCGGGTGCCTTATTGGTTCTGTAAGTTTCCATTCGTTATTGATACAGACAAGAGAGATTTTTTTATCTCCGGTAAGTATTTTTATAGAACTTGCTTTTACAAGCTCTTCATTCGCGAGCCGCAGGTTCCGGAAGTTTTCGGGGTCTATTATGATACTATCAAGACAGGAAGCATCGACCAGACAGGCGGTTTTAAGTGATTTTTGAAGGACATATGTTTTTGTTCCACTGTCTCTTTTTCTTGAGAATATAAATTCATGTGTCCAGGAAGAATCCCTTCCTTGTGTTTTTATGACGGCCGCGGGATTTTCGAAAATGCCTTCAGGCAGACTGGACGGTTCTATAAACTCCAGGATTCTAATATCTGAAAGGGCCTTAGTAAGCTCGGAAAACTTTTCAGGATTGCAGCTGCTGTTAAAGGGTTTTGTTATTTTCCAGCGTGAGCCCACATTTAAAAATTCGGATATGTTGTTTCCGCTGGTTATCGAAATTAATCCGGTGTGAGTTGTAAAAAAGCGTATAAGATTCCTGTTTCTAAATAAATCCGGGGAGATTGAATTTATTTTTTTAAGAAGCGCGGATTCAACCACGAAGATTATGTCCCGCGAGGTATCATACGCGTAGGCTATATCACCGGCGCCGGCAGTTTTCCCAAAGATTATCTCTTGTATCCCTTTATGGGATTCAACGAGAATAGAAATTTCAGCAGAATCGAGCCCGAGGTCTTTTTTTAATTCCGGGTCCGGTTTTATTGTCCTTAAAGCCGGTGAAAATTCTATATCAAAGAGGAATTTGTTGATTTGTGCCATGTTACCAGGATAACCAAATGGTTCTATAATATTCCATTCAACTCCGTTTTTTTCCAACACTATAGTCCCGGAGTTGTTTTTTATAACAGCTTTTTGAACAGATGGAAAACTAAAAGTAAACACCCTTTTTTCTGCCAGAAATCTTTCTTCTTCGGAAGGTTCTTTTGATTCTACGAATAAGATATACCCTGCGAGCAGCGCGGCTATAATAAGTAAGATTAAGGTGCCTCTGAATTTCACTATTTCCTCCGTATTATCCATGCTGCCGCGCCGCAGGTGAGAGCTATTCCCGGCAATATAAAAATGCATATTAGCTGCACAAGTTTAAGCTGTTTCCCGGTTAGAATTAGTTTTGTATCTTCCGGTCTTTTTGACTCAATCGAAATCAATTTTGTTTTATTCAAGCACCACATTGCGAGATTTGAAAAAAGGTCCTTGTTCGCGAGGTTATCAATTTGAGAATTCGAACAGAAATCTGAATCTCCAAAAGCAACCAGCCTCATGGTAGTACTCTTATCGGATGAGGTTACGGCGGCGCCAATTGAGACAGGGCCTTTTCGCTCTTTCCCCCCGTTAAATATTGCGGGTGTTTTGCCCGGTTCTGTTTCTCCCCAGCCTGATTCGGATGTCGCGCATAGAATTTCAGCTGAATAACCGGTATTTAAAGGATTAAGATTTATAGATCTTGCGAGAGGATGCAGGGTCGCGCTTTTTGAAAGCCTGGAGGTCGCGGGGTGTGATTTATTGAAGTTCTCTATATAAAGGTTTGTAATGCTTACAAATGGCAGTTTTTTCGCGGGGTCAATAACAACATCCCCGCCCGCGATAAGGCCGCGCGAAACAAGAATTTTTTCAAGGCCTGTTTGAATAAAAGGGTCAATAAGCATAAAAACAGCGCCTCCGTGATCAAGATAATAGCTTAAGCTTAAAAGTTCATCTTCTGAAAAGACTGTTTTTGGCCCTGCGATTATTAAAGCGCCGCAGTCGGGAGGGATCACCGGATCCCTGAAGAGATTAATCTTTTTTATCTGGATATTCTGGCGCTTGAGTATATTCGCGGCCTTACCCATTTCCTCTTTTTCAATCGAATCCGGGAGTTTTTCTCCGTGCCCTGTTGTAAAGTAAATGGAAGGGGAAATTTCATCAATAAGTTTTAGAATGGCGGATGATACGGTCTCTTCTCCTGAAAATTTTGTTATTCTCCGGTAGGTTCCTTTCGCGTCTCCGCCGCTTATTTTCGCGATGTCCGTGTCGCGGATAACTTCAACTCTGTCCCGGAATAAAAGAATTAAACAATTCCTGTCGACAAATTTTGTCTTTCTGGCAAGAAGTTGTATCCCGGCCGGATCCTTGTCAGGGTCTATGTGTTCTATTGTGATATTTTTGTTCAAATCAGCATATTGCCGGACTAATTTGTTAATGTTTGAAAAAACGAGGTTCCCGGGGTCAAAAATCATATAGATATTTAGCGGTTCATTAATCCCTTTTGCTATATTTACAGTTTTTTCGGATAACGTATGGATTTTACTCCTTGTAAGGTCGAACCTGATGTTTTTTCTATGAGCGAGATATCCCAGCATCGCGACAATTATAACCGCGAGAAAAATTGCGGTGCAGGTATTCAGCATCCTCAAAAATTTTTTGATTTTCGCGAAAATTTTATTCATTGAATTTTCCTCTGCCGAAGGAAACAAATGTTAAAAAAATGAAAAGCCAGGCAAGGGAAATAAAGTAAACCACACTTTCAATATCAATTATGCCCGACGGAAAGTTTGAAAAATTATTAGGCAGAGATAAATAAGATAAAACAGCTTTTCCATCCGATTGCGTTACGAAATCCTCCATTATGCCTATAGTCAGGAATATAAAACATATCGCAATGGCAAGCATGTAAGCCACGAGTTGATTTTTTGTCAACGATGAGGTAAAGGTTCCGATTGAGATTAAGACGAGTCCGGCAAACGCGATGCCGATGTAAGCTGAAATTATCGGCCCCGGATCAGGTTTCCCAAAGAGGTAAACAATAAGAACATATAAAATAGTAGGAACCCACAAGAAGAGGAAGAAAAGATACCCCGCGATGAATTTTGAAAGTATTATATGCCACGTTTTTACCGGGGATGTCAGCAGTATCTCGATGGTTCCGGTTTTATGTTCTTCAGAGAAGAGTCTCATTGTGATTGCGGAAGGTATCATTAAAAGAAGAACCCAGAAGAGCCATGTTCCTCCAAAAAACAGCCTGGTCACAGAAATTGCCGCGGGTATTCCCGGAGAACTCAGCAAACCGGTAAATATATAAAAAAGGTATCCGGTTACAACAAGAAATGCCGCGAGTGTTATATACGCGACCGGTGACAAAAAATAAAACTTGAGCTCTTTCCCTGTTAAAATCAGCAGTTTTTTCATTGTGGTTCCTGTTTTGATGTTATTTCAACGAACAGATCTTCCAGGGAATCCCTTTCATGTTTCATTTCCAGGATTTTCCCGCCGCCCGCGATAACGGCGTTAAAAATTTCTCTACGCGCGTCCGCATTATTTTTAATATAAATCTCAATTATATCTTTTGATATTTCTTTTATTTCTGTGATTTCATTTGTTGCTTTAATATTCTGAATAATATCTTTATTGAGGTTTTCACATTCGAGAATGATTTTACCTTTTTTGTCTAACGGGATGTTGGCTGCTATGCGGCCTTCGTTTATTATTATTGCTCTGTCACAGGCCGCTTCTACTTCGGAAAGCATATGTGTTGAAAGCAGAACCGCGTGGCGGGCCCTAAGGGACTTTATTATATTTCTGGTTTTTCTGAGCTGGTTAGGGTCTAATCCTGTTGTAGGTTCATCCAGGATTAAAATCGGAGGATTTGCTAAAAGAGCATCTGCCAGCCCTACTCTTTGCCTGAAACCTTTTGAAAGATTTCGTATAATTTTTCTTTTGGCGCTCTGAATTTCACAGATCTTTGATACTTCTGAAATTCTTCTCTTTATGAATTGTCGTTTAATTCCCTTTATCTTACAGCGGAATTTCAAATATTCTGCTGTTCTCATTTCGTTATAAAGCGGGACATGCTCGGGGAGGTAGCCGATTTTTTCTTTTGTTTTGAGAGGGTTTTTATTTATGTTGATGCCGTCTATAAATATTTTTCCCGATGATTGAGAAAGGAAACCGGTAATCATTCTCATTGTGGTTGTTTTTCCGGCGCCGTTTGGCCCGAGGAACCCGAGTACTTCACCCTTGGTTACCGCGAAAGAGATGTCTTTTACAGCGGAAACACCGCTGAAATTTTTGCTGACATTTGAAACTTCAATAGCTTTATTGCTTTCATTCATAAGTATAAGAATCTAATATAAAAATAAAATTTTGTATATATTAAAATATATCAGT
>JAGLRQ010000125.1 GCA_023136205.1 Candidatus Auribacterota bacterium | reverse complement strand
ATTAAACTACGTATTTAATGGTTTTATGTGATAAGATACTAATTCATTTAAGAAAGAAAGATACAATTATGGATGACAGCACGAAAACAAGAGAACAGCTTATAAGAGACGTGCAAAAATTGCGGCAGAGTCTCTTTGATATTCAGATTCTTCAAATTCAGCGGCAAATCGCGGAAAAGGGAAAAAACAAATCTCCAGAGCAATTTCAAAAAACGCTGGAAGAAGTAAAAACATTGGCCGGGATGCTCCCTATATGTTCCAATTGTAAAAAGATACGGGATGATAGTGGCTGCTGGCATCAGGTAGAGAAGTATATAAAATCACATGCCAAAGTAGAATTTACTCACGGCCTTTGCCCTGATTGTTACAAAGATGTTTGTTCTGATATAGGACAGCAGGAAAAGGAAGGAAAGGGGTTTGTTAACAACGTTTGATAAAAAAGAAGAGCTATTTTTCTTGAAGAGTGCTTGTTTCTGTGATAGGTTAGGAATCTATTATCAGATTCGTCGGAAGAAAAGGAGATTATTGTGGAAGTTAAAAAACCTGAAGACATAATTTTTGCGGGTAAAAAGCAGCTTGATGACATGGGAAAGTTTATACCTTTTATCATTGTAATTTTGCTGGTGATAATTGGCTTGGCGCAAACAGTTTATTCAGTTGGGCCTGACGAGGTGGGTGTTGTCCAGCGCTTTGGTAAATATGTTGCTAACACTGCTCCGGGGCTTCACATGAAGCTGCCTTTTGGCATTGACAGGGTAACACGTGTAAAAATTACAGCTATAGAAACTGAAGAGTTCGGCATAAGGACTTTAAAAGCGGGAGTCAGGACAACCTATTCAGCCCGCTCATATCTACAAGAGTCCCTGATGCTTACAGGCGACCTTAACATTTTGGATGTACAATGGATTGTTCAATACAGGAGAGCAGACCCTGTCAAATATCTTTTCGCTACAAGAGACCCCGGGAAGAATGTAAGAGATGTGAGTGAAGTGGTTATGCGGAGGCTGGCAGGAAACTACAGCGTAGATGAAGTTCTTAAAGAAAGCAGGGATGAAATTGGCGCGCGGGCACAGGTAGAAATGCAAAAGATTTTGGATAAATACGAAACAGGTATCAAGGTTATTACTGTTAAATTGCAGAATGTTAATCCACCCGACGAGGTAAAACCCGCCTTTAATGAAGTAAATGAAGCTGAACAGGAAAAGGAAAGATTTATTAATCAGGCGTGGGAGGCATATAACAAGGTTGTTCCAAGAGCTCGCGGAGAAGCAGAAAGAACTATTCGTGAAGCTGAAGGATATGCTCTTGACAAAGTAAACAGGGCCAAAGGTGATACGGAAAGATTTTTGGCAGTGCTGGAAGAATATAAAAAAGCTCCGGATATAACAAAAAAGAGAATATATCTTGAAACAATGTCGGAAGTTATCCCGACAGCCAAACAGAAATATATAATCGATTCAAAACAATCAACTATATTACCTCTTTTAAATATTGGACAGAAAGAAGGAGGTAAAAAATGAAAATAGCACTGGGTATTGTACTAGCTTTGATTATAATTGTTGGCGTTGTTTTTATGAGCGGATTGGTTTATGTAATTTCAGAGACACAGCAGGTTGTTATTACACAGTTTGGAGAACCAATTGGAAATCCGATTACCATTGCCGGCCTGCACTTTAAGATACCTTTAATTCAGCAGGCGCATTATTTTGACAAGAGGCTTCTTGAAACCGATGGGGAGCCGAATCAAATTCCTACAAAGGATAAAAAATATTTGTGGGTTGATACGACAGCCCGCTGGAGAATAGCCGACGCGTTGAAACTGCTGCAGGCAGTAAGGGGCGAGAGCGGAGCGCATCAGAAACTTGATGATATTATCAATTCAGCGACTCGTAACGCGATTAGCACTCATGCTCTCATTGAAGTTGTAAGAGATTCCAACCGCATTATTGAGGCCGGGGAAAACAATAAGGGTGTTATAGTTACAGATGAAGCGCTTAAGCGGATAGGCACCGGACGTGAAAAAATTGAGGGGATTATTTTAGAACAGGCCAAGGAGCTTGCCCCGGATTACGGGATAGAGCTGGTGGATGTACGTATAAAGCGTCTTAATTATATTGAGACAGTGAGAAAATCTGTCTATCAGAGGATGATCACAGAGAGAAACCGTGCCGCTGAAAAATTTCGTTCCGAGGGGGAGGGAAAACGCGCTGAAATAGATGGAAAAAGAGAGAAGGAATTAAAACTTATTACTTCTGAAGCATATAAAAAGGCACAGGGCGTTAAGGGTAAGGCTGATGCTGAGGCAACGAAGATTTATGCCGCGGCTTATAGCCGGGACCCGGAATTTTACTCACTTATCAAAACATTAGAAACATATCAAAAGACTATTGATGAAGGGACAACCCTTATACTTACAACAGATGATGATTATTATAGATATCTCAAGGGCGTAGGCTCTCCCGATTCGAAATAGCGTCTGTTTTGGTTAAGTGTTTGAATTAAGCAAAAGGGCCTGGTGCCGCGCATGAAAAAGGATGTAAAAAGCAGAAAAAAGAAGCCCCTCCGAAATAAAAATTTTTGCGATTATAATGCCCTTTTGGAAATCTCCAAGGCAATGATTGCCGAAAAAAATCTTGAATCTCTCCTTGCAATGATTATGCGTGAAATAACCCGTGTAATGAATGCTGAAAGAAGTACACTTTTCCTCGTCGATAAAAATACAAAAGAAATATGGAGTCATGTTGCCCAAAAGGCGGAAATAGAGGAAGTTAGCTTATCCATCGGTAAAGGGATTGCGGAATATGTGGGAAAAACCGGCAAGACTTTAAATATTCAAAATGTCCATAATGACAGAAGGTTCCGCGGGGAAATTGATGGGGAAACAGGGTATCATACAAAGAGTGTCTTGTGTATGGCGATATTTAACCATGAGAATGAAATTATTGGGGTTATGGAGGCTCTGAACAAGAAAAAAGGGTATTTTACAAAACATGATGAGGGCCTTCTTGCCGCTTTCAGCTCGCATGCCGCTATAGCATTAGAAAACGCGGTGCTTCAGGAAGAAACGGATCATTTTTTGAAAAGCTTTATTAAAACTCTGGCGGCGGCTATTGACGCGCGTGATCCTGTGACTGCCGGCCATTCAGACAGAGTAACTTATTATTCAATGCGGATAGGAGAAGCTTTAAAATTAAGCAGTAAGAATATGAGAATTCTTGAAATCGCGGCTATTCTTCATGATGTCGGGAAAATTGGGATTAAAGATTCAATCCTGACAAAACCCGGCCGGTATACAAAAAAAGAATATGAAAAAATGAAAGAGCACGCGCTTTTTACCAAGCAAATTCTAGATAAGATATGTTTTTCAGATAAGGATAAGAATATACCGCTTATCGCGGCAACTCACCACGAAACCATGGATGGGAAAGGGTATCCATTTGGTTTGAAGCGGCTGAAAATACCGCTTCTTTCCCGGATCATTGCTGTTGCCGATGTGTATGACGCGATGGTAAGTTATGACCGGCCGTACAAGCGCGCGATGTCAACAGATGAAGCAATAAATATTTTGGAAAAAGAATCCGGCAAGGGACTGGATAAAAAAATCGTAGATGTGTTTATTAAAAAGAAACTTTATATTTTTGACAGGAGAAACTATGTAAGAATTAATGTAGAGCTTGCAATTGAGTATAAAGTCCTTCTGCCAAAAGAACAGGATAAAATTTACCGCTCATCAAAATTGTTTAACGTAAGCGCGGGCGGGCTGGTTTTTATATCAGATAAATTTGTGCCTGTTTCCAGTGTTGTTATGATCAGGGTATACCTTGTCGATCTGACTTTGGACCTTATGGCGAAAGTTATCCGTGTTGAAAAACTTGAAGATGGAAATTACCGCATTGCCATATGTTTTGTGAACCTTTCCAGGGTGGTAACAGAAAAACTTTCCAAGTACCTTGTCAGGGTGTTGAGCCATTAAAATTCCCGCGTCTAATCCTGATGAATATACGAATCAGTTGGAAAAAAAACGAAGATGCTATAAAATAACAAAAAAAGGTATGGGTTTTATCTGGATACTTTCTAATGTGTGGTAGTTTAATATGGAGGAATAAATGAAAAAGATATTATTTGTTGACGATGAACCTCAATTGGTTGAAATGGTAAAAATAAGATTGGAAGCGAACAATTATGAGGTAATTTTGGCCAGTGATGGTGAACAGGCGCTTGAGAAAGCGCGTGGAGAAAAACCAGACTTGATTATTTTAGATATTATGCTGCCGAAGATGGATGGGTATAAGGTGTGCAGGATGCTGAAATTCGATGATAAATACAGCAGTATCCCTGTAATTATGCTCACTGCCCGGTCTCAGAAATCAGAAAAAAGTATGGGAGAAGAAGTTGGTGCTGATGCCTATATAATAAAGCCGTTTGAGCCGCAAATGTTATTAGGCAAGATTAAAGAATTGTTAAACGAGTCATGAATCACATTAGAAATGATCAGAAATTATCGAGGTGACTGGGAATTTTAACCTATGGATACACGGAAAACATCAAGAGCGTCCGCGGCGTTTGAAGCCAGGCTTAAAGTAGATCTTTCTGTGAAGCAATATTTTAATATCGCGAAAAGCAGCATTGAGGTACAAATAATAGATATTGGTACCGGCGGAGCAGGGTTGTTATCTAAATATTTTATCCCTAAAGGAGTGAATATACTTTTGGAATTTATAATTTCGGGTAAGTTGATTGAGGTTAAAGGGGAAGTAAGATCGGTAAGTTTAAAAGGCAAAGGGTTAACAAGGCTGGGAATCAAAATTACGGATATAGATGAGAAAGATAAACAAGTAATCGAA
>JAGLRQ010000124.1 GCA_023136205.1 Candidatus Auribacterota bacterium | reverse complement strand
GCGGTTATGTTATAACCGGTTAAGCAGGAGCTAAAAATGGCAAGAAAGCAGGATACAGTAAAGTTGCTTCTTAAAAAGGGGTTGATTACAGAAGAAGAAATTAAAACAGCGAATGACGACATGAAAAAGACCGGCTGGTCTTTGGAAAAAACCCTTGAAAAACTTGGTTACATTACTGAAGAAGAAATTGCGAGTGCCAGCGCGGAGACCCTGGAAATTCCTTATATAGATTTGGAAGACTATACAATAGATCCCGAAGTGATAAAGCTTGTTCCGGAAGATCTGGCTAAAAAACACAAAACTATTCCTCTGTTTAAGGTGGGAGATACTGTAACTCTTGGAATGCTTAATCCTCAGAATATAGCAGCAATTGATGATATAAGGATGAAGACAAAAATAGGGTCTATAGATACCGTGTTGGTTACTGAAAAAGGGCTTCAAAAGGCTGTGGATTCTTATTATGGCATGGTTGGCTCTGTGGATGAAATAATTAAAGACATTGACAAGGCCAGGATTGAAATAACAGCTGAATCAGGATCAAAGGAAATAACCAAGATAGTTGAAGAACCTCCTGTAATAAAGATGGTTAATTTAATTGTTGCTAAGGCGGTTAAGGATAAGGCAAGCGATATACACGTTGAGCCGGATGAAAAGATACTGAGGATAAGGAACAGGATAGACGGTATACTATATGAATCCAGCTTGATTCCCAAAGATTTGCAGGCCGCTGTCATTTCGAGAATAAAAATTCTTTCAAACATGGATATTGCCGAGAGAAGGATGCCTCAGGATGGAAGGTTTAAAATGAAAGTGGAGAATAGGGATATTGACATCAGGGTTTCCTGTATTCCGACCATGTATGGAGAAAATGTAGTAATGAGACTGCTGGATATGAACACTGCCCTGATTAGTTTGAGACAGCTGGGACTTTCGCCGGAAAACCTGAAAAATTATGAGATGCTTATAAAAAAGCCTTATGGGATTATACTGGTTACCGGCCCCACCGGATGCGGGAAAACCACAACTTTATACTCTTCATTGAGTACTATTAACGACACGGAAAAGAATATTATTACGATAGAAGACCCTGTCGAATACCGGTTGAATTTTGTCCGTCAAATTCAGGTGAACCAAAAAGTAGATCTCACTTTCTCCAATGGGCTTCGCTCTATATTGCGGCAGGATCCTGATGTTATAATGGTAGGAGAAATTAGAGATCTGGAAACCGCGGATATCGCTATCCATGCCGCTTTAACCGGGCATATTGTGTTTTCTACTTTGCACACCAACGATGCGCCTGGCGCTTTAACAAGGCTGGTGGACATGGGGCTTGAACCGTTTTTGGTATCTTCTGCCATTATTGCTGTGGCAGCTCAAAGATTGGTCAGAAAAATTTGCCCTGAGTGCAAAGAATCTTATAAGCCTAATGAAAAAGTTCTGGAAGAGCTTGGATTAGATCCAAAAGAGAAGGGCATTAACCTTTACAGAGGAAATGGTTGTGACAAATGTATGAATACCGGATATAAAGGCAGAGCTGCTATTTTCGAATTGATGATTCCGAATGAGGAAATCCGTGAACTGACCATAGCTAAAACTTCAACCGATGAAATTAAAAAGGCGGCAGCAAAAGCCGGAATGAAAAATATGCGCCAGGATGGACTGGAAAAAGCCAGGAAGGGTATTACTACAGTTGAAGAAGTTCTGAGGTTGACACAGGAAGAAAGAAAATAGCTGTAATCCTGAAGTTGCGGTTGTTGATTTTGATACGCGGGGCGGGGATAGAATAGGATGCCGACATATCTTTACAGAGTCCGGGATACGGCCGGTAAGCTGGTGAAAGGCCATATGGATGCCGTATCTGAAGCTGAGCTTGCCGGCAAGCTGCAGAAAATGGGTTATGTTGTTACGAAGATAACTGAAGGGCATGTTGGTATTAAGATGGAGGGGCTGGCCGAGCTGGCCGACAGGTTCAAGAGGATAAGAACCGAAGATAAAATAATGTTCAATATCCAGCTTGCCAATATGATAGATTCAGGTATTCCGCTTCTGTCTTCTTTAAAAACTTTAAAAGATCAAATTGAAAATAATAAGCTAAAAGAAATTCTGGGAGACGTATACCGAAGTATTGATGGCGGGGGTTCTTTTTCTGAAGCAATAGCGAAACATCCCAACATTTTCTCCAAATTATTTGTCAGCATGGTAAAGGCTGGTGAGGTCAGCGGCAGCTTGCCTACAGTTTTAAATAGAGGGGCAGTATTCGCGGAACATCAGGCAGATATAAGGCAAAGAATAAATGGAGCCCTGTTTTATCCTCTAATCCTGATTATAACAGCTATTGGCGTTACTACTTTTATTGTTACGTTTGTTATGCCGAATTTTATTCGTATTTTCAAGGGAGCGGGGGTGGCTTTGCCACTGCCGACGATGATACTTTATGGAATTGGATTGGGGGTAAAGAAATACTGGTGGATAATTCTCCTGGGGATTATTTTTATTGGTTTTGGTATAAAAATATACATAGGTACCGAAAGGGGAAGGCTGCAATTTGATCGGTTGAAGCTTAATTTCCCGATTATTGGATCTCTTGCCCGCAAGCTGTATATATCAAGGTTTGCCCGGACGCTGGCTACTATGATAGCAAGCGGGGTTCCGATATTACAGTCTTTGAATCTTGCTGGCGAAGTCGTTGGAAATGAGGTGATAGCAAGAGTGATAAAGAGTACGCGTGACGGTGTGGAAGAAGGGGAAGCAATCGCGGAAAGCCTTAAAATCAGCGGGGAGTTTCCCGCGGATATGATCCAGATGGTTGCAGTTGGGGAAGAAACAGGAAATTTAGAAGGCCTGCTGAACAAAATATCCGATTTTTACGATATGGCGGTGGACTATAGCATAAGGAAATTAACAGCTCTGCTTGAGCCGGTATTTTTGCTTATTATCGGGTGTATTGTGGCATTTATTATGGCATCTATGCTGCTTCCCATATTTGATATGATGAAAGCGCTTCAGCACTAAAAATGGCGTGTATTTTACTCCGGTATTCCGGCATAAAGTACGGGAATGTGGTATAATTGAGGAAGAGAGATGTAAATTTAGGGAAACAGAAAAGGAGGTAGTGGAATGATAGCACGGGGAGCAAGGGGCTTTACGTTAATTGAGCTTATGATTGTGATGGCAGTGATAGCTATTCTTGTAGGTATTGCCCTGCCGAGGTTCAAGGGTATGAAGGATGAAGCCAATGTTGCCAAGTCGAATGGGGAACTGCGGGCGCTTAAAACGTCACTGGAGTCCTATTATATACACCAGAGCCCGCATGCGTATCCGGCTACTACAACCACTGTATGTGCTACCAATCTGTTAACAGCCAAGCCGCGGCTTATTGAAGTTGAGCTTTATGATCCTTTTGGCGCCACTTCAACCACTGAGTATAATTATAAACGTTCGGCCAGCGGAAAATATTATGTGGTTTTCTCGGCGGGCCCCGATGAGGCCTATGACATTACAGGTATAAGTGATGCCGGAGTCCTGACAGGCGCGGACGACGATGATCCTTATTCTACTAATGGAAGCGGGTTCTAAAAACACGGATTAGCGGAAACAGAATAAAAATGGGTGCCGGATTGGCAGAGAAGAATGGGTTTACGTTTCTTGAAGTTCTCCTTACCATTGTCCTTTTCAGTTCCGGGGTAGTGGCATTGATACAGGTGTTTGGTATGGGTATGGTTGCCGCTGAAGATACTCAACACACACTGGTGGCTACAAATTTAGCCCGGGAGAAGCTTGAAGAGATTAAAAACAAGGCTTACGCTGACATAAGCGGCGAAGCAAAAGCACAGTTGTCCTCTTTTAGTTTTTTCCAGCGGGAGCTAATTGTATCTACGCCCCAAGCCGGATTAAAACTAATTACAGTTAATGTTTATTGGGCGGTTAGAGATCAGGAACAGACAGTTTCACTAATAACGTATGTTTCGGATTTATAGAATAGCAACTAACAAAAACAGAAAGCCATACAAATACAAGGTGAGTAAAAAAGGCCTTACTTTAGTTGAGCTTTTAATGGTGGTCGCATTGATAAGCATTTTGGTCGCTGTGATCTCATCTGTTTTTGTGGCGGTGTCTAAATCCTGGAATTTTGAGGCTGTTAAAGCTCAGGTTAAACAGGAAGCCGGCTGGGGTATAGAGAAGATGGACAGGGAGTTGAAAGAGCTGCTCCTGATTACTACAGCTGAACAAAACAGCATAGTTTTCTGGCCGGATGTAAATGAGAATGGTATCCAGGATGGTGACGAGTCCATAACCTATAGTTGGGCCGGTACTCCGGGCGATAACCTGATCAGAAGCGATGGTATAATCACAAGCGTTCTATCACACGATGTCCAATCTTTCCAGTTAAATTATTATGATGGAAATGGAAACTCCCTGGTTTTTCCTGTGACGCCAGTAAATGTAAGATTGATTACAATAAACTTGACTACTAAAAAAGAGGATGAAACGATAACTATAAGGTCGAATGTCCGGCCGAGAAACCTGTAAAACTGCGTATGTTCCAGCCGGTTAAAGAATAATTGTTGGGGAGGAGCAAGGGTTTACCTTGCTCCATTTTTTTATATAAAGCGATAACTAAATACTATTCTTGAATAATGCACCGTATATCATATATATTAACGTAATAATATAATAATAAAAATCCTGAGCATAAGAAAAAGAGGAAATCCTAAATTCTAAATTCGAAGCTCTAAACATATATCAAAAATTTCAAACAAAAATAAATGTTTAGGATATTAGGGTTTTGGATTTAGAATTTGTTTTCTAGGTTCAGGTGTTCTCTGCGGTTAAAAAATAACAAGGGTAATTTACATATGCGAGTTACTCAGAGTGAGCGAAACACAGAAAAAGGGATGACCCTCCTTTTCACTCTTATATTAATGGTGGTGCTGTCCGCGATAATTGCCGCCTATTTAACCATGGTTTCAGTTGAAACCAGAAATATTGGATTTCAGTTGGGTGACGCGAAAGCTTTCTGGGCGGCTGAGGGTGGAGTCCAGAAGGGATGCCGGGCGGTCAACGACGACAGAGATGCGTCAGCGCCAACTGCGGATCCAACGGCTAATGGATATTGCGGGACAGTGTTTTTTGACGGGTATTTGGCCGATGGAGATAATGGAAGCGATTATGATAGAGCCTGTTTTTATGCGACAAATCCGATGCTTGGCCAAGACTCAGCTTTTTATACTACGTTGAACGCGATTTTTAATCCCGCCGGAACATATGTTAAAGTGTGGGATTTTCAGCAGAGGGTAAATATGATCGGCACAAGGATAAAAAGCATGCGCTTAGTGATGTGGGCCCGGAGATCAGGGGGCAAAAAACCCAATCCGGTTATTCAGTTGCAGTACACAATAAACGGCGGAAGTAAGTGGATAGATGTTGGTTCGGCTATAACATTAAGCAAGGCTGGATGGACAAATTACTATCGCGATGCTCTTGCACCCGGCAACTGGAGCTCTATTATGAACACAGCTAATTTTCAAATAAGAGCGCTGAGGACAAACTCAGGCAACATAAAAGGTAGAAAAGCCGAAATCGATTGGCTGGGGTTAGAGCTTGTCCTTGAATGTGATACGTTAACCGAACCCTGGGCATCAGGGTCTTATGTATCGCTTCCATTCTCCATGGGAAGTGCTGCTATTGAGAGCATAACAGTTTCTGATGAATCTTCAAAGGTGCATTTAAATTATGCTTCACAGTTACTGTTGCAAAGATTAATGGAAGAACTTTCCATTACGGATGCGGCCAATAAAGCAGCTGCTATTGTGAATTACAGAGGCAATGTCGGGTGGTTTAATACAATTGAAGAAGTGAAACAGATTTCAAATCCTGCCGCGCTGGATTCCGGAGACTTCGATGCTCTGAAGTATTATATAACTGTTTATTCCTGGGTGAATAACCGGGTTACAAGAACAACAGGATCCAGAGCTCCTATAAATATTAATACAGCTTCGATAACAGTGTTAAAGGCTTTATTCAAGACAATTTCACTGGGAGGCACCAGTGCGGATGATTTGGCCAGTGAAATTGTAGCGGATAGGATAACGTCTCCTTTTACACATATGAGTTCGTCTATGGATTATAAGGATAAAGATGAAAATCTTCAGGCATTTGCTTATTACCTGGAAGAAAAAAGTTCAATACTGGGGGCGGATCAAAGAGATATGGTAAGGGAAAATGCCGATGCCTCATTTTATAACAAGAACTTGCCCTCGTCCCCGCCTGACAGTTGGAGTTGGAATAATAATAATGAAACCGGAACAGAATTTTGTTATTATACAAATACTTTTCTTATTTCTGCTGTGGGTGAAGACGGAGGGCTTCGGAGAACAGTAAGGAGTATATATGGTGAAACTTATAATTATGCTCCGACTTACTATCCAGACTCGACGGGAACTTTTGCGTTGCCGACATATATAGGTGAAACACCGCAAAAATACTGGAGAGAGTAAAAATAGTATCTAGTGAATAGTATCTTATTAGAATTAAAAAAAGAAAGAAAAAATAACCACAGATGAACACAGATTTAAAAATTATTAATTTAAAATTATTAATTACAGCCAAAAATTTTGTGAATAAAAGAAAAAGAATAAGATTGCCACGGAGACACTGAGAACACGAAGAAATAAATAAAAATAATTATAGCAAAAGAATTAGTTTATAAAACTCTGTGGCCTCTGAGGCTCTGTGGCTTAAAATAGTTTCTAATTATAATTTAATCAGAGGGTTAAATTGAATCAACCCAAAAGTATAATCGGACTTGATATCGGGACTTCGTCTATAAAGATGGTTCAATTTACTGTTATCAGAGGGGAACTGTCTTTAGTCAAAGCCAGGTTGAAGAAAATAGAATTATTAGATTCCCTTGAGAATTATCATCAGCGGAGGCAGGAGGATAAAGAAAAAGCTTTCAAGGAAGCAACAGTAGCCTGCTTAAGAGAAGTTGTACATGGCTTGGATTTGAAAAGAGCAAACGTGATTTCAGTAGTAAATTGTTCCGGCAGTTTGACACGGAAACTGGTTTTGCCCGAGATGCCCAGAGCGGAAATGACAGAAGCTGTTAAATGGGATGTGAAAGATTATATCCCATTTCCGGTTGATGAAGCTGTGATAGACTATGAAATTTTTGGTGAGGTCGAAGAGGAAGGAATAAAGAAGAAGGAAGTGCTGGCAGCCGCCTGTCCAAAGGGATCTATAGTAGAGCATTTGGATATACTTAGTCAGGTGATGATAAAACGCGCGGCTGTTATTCAGGTTCCACTGGCTCTTCGGAATCTGACAGGGAAAGCCGGTTTTAAACAGGGAGAATCGGTAGCCCTGATTGAAATAGGGGCTAATTTCGCGGAGTTATGTATTTTAAAAGACGGAGCTATTGAATTTTCAAGAAGGCTTCCCGTGGCCGGTGAAGATATTACAAAGGCTATGACGGGAGTCCTTGTTTCTGACCTTGGCCGTCTTGAATTTGAAATAAATGAAGTTGAGCGGCTAAAGAAAAAATATGGGATACCGGAAGAAAGCCGAAACCAGCCATACCTACCGGCAGGCAGGATGGTGGGAGAAAAGGTATCAGCAGCTCAAATTTTATCCTTGATCAGGCCGTCAATAGAAAAACTTTCCGATGAAATTGGCAGATCGTTCGATTATTACAGGGGAAGCGCGCAGGGCGGAAACGTAGATAGGGCAATCTTACTTGGCGGAAGCGCGGGGCTAAAAGGATTGACAGAATACCTGTCGGATAAATTAAGGATGGAGGTTAGCGTAGGAGATCCTTTGAAATGGGTTAACGTTTTATCCGGGGCAGTTGATAAAAAGGAGATTGTGCCGCATAGGCTGGGTGTAGCTATAGGCGCGGCTTTAGGAACAGCCGATGGAATAAACCTTTTGCCAATTGAAGTAAAAGAAGAAACCAGGCGGTTAATTGAGAGAGCCGGTATTAAAGCTATTGCAACGGCTGTAATTCTCCTGTTACTCTTTCTTTATATCGGTATGCGCTTGCAGTTGGCAAACTACAATAAAAGAATATTTTCCGGAAAAGTTGAACTGCTTAGTCTGGAACCACAGATTAAAGAAGCTCGAAAACAGCTTCAAATAAACCGGATATTAATACATGAACCTTACTGGATAGAGCCTATTAAAGAAATAAGCAATGCAGCGCCGCCCAATATTTATATCACTGAAATTAATATGCAGGAGGGCAGAGAAGGTGTTAAAGAAGTTACATTGTGCGGTATTATTCTTGCGGGGGAAGAAGCAACCTTGGCATCGCTTTCCAGGCTTATGTTAACTTTGGAAAGGGGTATATTTAAAAATATTGTGTTGGTAACGACTAGGAAACATGAGGAAATAGAGGGGAGTTCTATCTTTAAATTGAAAGGAGAAATAGATTACATCAAGTAATATAGTTGTTGGATAAAGAAAATAATTACAAATTACGAACAGGGATGCGAAGATCACGAAGAAAAAATTATTTACGAGATACGAGATAGTGCGGAATGCAGTGTAGCCTCCCCAGAGGGGACTAGATGCTGTTATGCTTAGGGGCAAAAAGAAATGAAGTTAAACAAGCGGAAAATTCTTATAGGCAGCGGGGTAGTTATAGTGCTTGTAATTATCTGCCTATCTTTTTTTGTATACATTCCTCTGGCTGGTAGAATAGGGGGGGCATATCAAGAGCTAAAAGAGGTGGAGAGTCAATTAATAATTGCGGGGGTGACTATCAAAACTGGAGAATCACTTGGAAGAAGAAAACTCCCGACTAAAGAGGGAATTTCCATAGCCATGGATGAATTGACAAAGCGGGCCAGGATACTGGGTATCAATTTTGTTTCTATCAATCATGAAAAAATAAAGATAGACCCGGATTCTCCTTATGAAATTTTACCTATTTATATGGAATTGGAATCTAAATGCAAAGGTTTTGGCCAATTCTTAAACGCGTTAGAAAAATTGGAAGAAAGCGTAGTTACAATAGAGAGTTTTAAAGTAAAAAGAGATGAAGGAATCCATCCCAAAGTAACAGCAAGTCTTAGAGCAAAAATGTATTTGATGAATGGTGAAAGTGAAAAATAAAAAATTAATTATACTGTTAGCACTCCTTGCAGTCGTTGTTTTTGTCTGGGGCCGTGCTTTTGTATTTCCTTTAAAAGAAAAGGGGAACAGGGTGGCAGTCGGAGTCGCGGATTCCTCTTCGGGGAATAAAATATCAGAAGATTTTTTAATTCAGGAAGTTCCGAAAAGGATTTGGGCGAAAAGCGCGTACCCTTCCTGGGGTAGAGATCCATTTACGATCCCAAAGGTGTCGGCTGATATATCTGTTGAACTTAAACTAAATGGGATAATGTGGGATAAAGACAATCCTCTGACTATAATAAACGGTAAAGTGCTGAAAAGAGGGGATAAAATCGGCACAAACACGGTAATTGGAATAAAACAGGATAGGGTTTTCTTAAGCGATGGTAATTGTGAATTCGAGCTCAAATTAGGAAAATAATGACACTAAAACAAAATAGAGTGTACGGAATATGGAATATAATGCAGGGGATTAGTATGAAAAATAAAAATTTGTTGTGTGTGGCCCTGATTTTTTTATTGATGCCGTTTACACCGGTTGCCGCTCAGGAAGAAATGGCCGCGGGGGAAAAAGTTCCACCCCTGGAACAATCGGAAGTGTTTGAAACGGCTAAACCCGGTTATGTATCCATGGATTTTAAAAATGCCGATATCAGGAGTGTGCTGAGACTTCTTTCGTACAAGAGCGGTGTGAACATTGTGGCAAGCCCGGAAGTACAGGGGCCGATTACCATACGGCTTACCAATGTTCTTTGGGAAGAAGCATTGGAGGTTATCTTAAGAACCTATGGTTATGGCTATGAAAAGCAGGGAAATATTATTACGGCGATGCCGATGGATGAGTTAACCGAGAGGACAAAGGCGTACAAAGATTTGAGCGAAATCGTTCCCCTGATAACAAAGGTATTTATCCTTAAATATTTAGATGCTGGCGATGTCAGAAAAGTGCTTAGTGAACAGCTTTCCCCCAGAGGGAAAATTACAGTGTTGAAAGTAAAAGGCCAGACAGGATGGTCCTTTAGCAATGAGCAATTTGGGAAAAAGGAAAGAATGGATATTCCCGGCGATGAGAAAGTAAGGTCGAAAACCTTAATTATAAGTGATGTGCCCTCGAGTCTTGAGAAGGTGGAGAAGGTGATTGCGGAGATTGACATAAAGCCCAGGCAGATATTGATTGAAGCCAAACTTATGGAGGTCAACCACGATAGGCTTAAAGACCTGGGGGTTGACTGGGGTACGGGAAGTTCAGGAGCTGAATCAGATACAGTGACGAGTGTAGCTGTTAACAAAAAGAGTATAGGCGGAGGCACGAAAATCAATGTTGCCACAGTGGGGGCTCAAATGCTGACTTCTCAGGTTGCCCCCTCTGTATTTATTCCTAAAGCGACTGGTATTGACGGCACGCTTGATTATGACACAGGCCTCGAACTGATATTTAAGAAATTAACGGGGACAGAGTTTGAGATTATCATCCATGCACTGGAAGAGGATGTGGATACAAATACTCTTTCTGCGCCCAGGATTGTAACCTTAAACAATCAGGAGGCTGCTATTCTGGTGGGTAGGAAATATCCGATTGTAAAAGAAGAAATGACGGCGGCAACAGGGGCCGCGGTTACAACACATAGTTTGGAAGAATGGCTGAATTACGGTATTCAACTCAATGTTGTTCCACAAATTTGCGGAGTGGACGAGATCAATATGATTGTTCATCCATCAATAACTTCTCTTGTAACCACACTGGGAGGGGCAGATGTAGCCTACCCGATTCTGGATATCCGGGAAGCGGAAACTCAAATTTTGATGAAAGACGGTGAAACTGTGGTTATCGGGGGGCTATTGAAAGATGTAGTAAAAGAGGGGGTGTATAAGGTTCCTTTCCTGGGGGATATTCCTCTTTTGGGCCTTTTATTTCAGCGAAAAACTCATAATACGGAAAAAATTGATCTACTCATATTTATTACTGCCCATATTATAAAAGTGGATGAATTCGGAAATACTGCTTCAATGCCTGGGATTGAACAGTTTGAAGTCGGCAGAGCTGATGTTGGAACTGAGAAGGACAATGAAAAGCAGTGAATGGTATCTAGCAGCTAGTTAGATACTAGATACGAGAAAGCAAATGTATAAACAATTTTTTGGGCTGAAAGAAAAACCGTTTAATGTGACCAGTGACCCCGGTTTTATTTTTTTTAGCAGGAGACATAAGGAAGCATTTTCCCAATTAACTTATGGAATTAAGGAGAAGAAGGGGTTTTTGGCAATAACAGGAGAGATAGGAACAGGAAAGACCACATTGTGCAGGGCATTATTAAATAGTTTGGATGAAAAAACTAAAACCGCTTTTATATTAAATCCCGATTTATCCCCGTTACAGCTGCTGGAAGCGATTGTAGAGGATTTTGGGATAAAGGTGGAGAGAAGAACAAAATTAAATTTATTTCGACAGTTAAATAATTTTCTTATAGAGGGGTTAAATCTGGATCATAATGTGGTCTTAATTGTTGACGAAGCTCAAAACCTTAAACCATCCCTTTTAGAAGAGATAAGGCTTTTGTCAAATTTAGAAACAGAGAAAGAAAAACTATTTCAGATTGTTTTGGTAGGCCAGCCGCAGTTGCGCAAAAGGTTAGACGACCCCTCTTTAAAACAGCTTCAGCAAAGAATCGCGGTGAGATACCATATTTTACCTCTGGACGAGGATGAAGTAAGGCCCTACATTTATCATAGGCTTAAAATTGCCGGCTGTGAAAACGGAGTTGATTTTAGTGAGATTGCCATAAGGGAGATATTTATCTATGCCGGAGGTGTTCCGAGGCTCATAAACCTGGTTTGTGAAAAGGCTTTGCTTCTGGCTTTTGTTCTGGAAACAAAAGATATTTCTAAAGAAATTATTAAGAAAAGTGTCGCCGAAATAGAGGGTAACTATGAGCATAATTAGCGAAGCGTTAAAAAAAGCAGAAAAGGAAAAAAAATTATCTTCCTTGCCTGCCGGTGACGGAACTGCTTCTCCGGAGAACGCTGAAAATGGTAAAATCCCTGTGAGGTCCGGTATCGCGAAAAAGAGCTGGATTTTTTTAGCCTGTTTTTTTATGGGGGCCGGTTTGTTATATGGAATTTTTAAATCAGGCATTTTGAAAGATAAGGCATTTACCTTGCCGGCGATATCTAAATTTGTGAAATCTGTGAAGCAGTTCGCAGTATCCGCGGCCGCGAAGCAGCCGAATGAAAAACAACGCGCGGCAGCAGAATTGTCATTGCCGGTGGAAGGAAAAGAAGAGGCAGTAAATGAGCCATTGCCGGGAGTAAAGGAAGGTGCGGCAGTGGAACAACCTTTTCCCGTGGAGAAAAAGGCGGCGGGTGAATTCAAAGAAGAGGCTTCACTGGAAAAAGAAACGGAAATTCCGGGATTGGCCTTAGAGGGGATTCTTGACGGCAGCGGCAGGCCGATGGTTATAATTGATGATATTATCCTCTCGGAGGGTGATACTATTAAGGGAGCGAAGGTGATCAAAATCGAGAGTGACAGTGTAATCCTCATGCATGATCAAAAAGAATTTACTCTCTCCCTAAAGTAAACTCCTTTAGGAAAGAGAGGGTGGCAGGGTTTTCTAACGGGGTAAATCAATCGGGAAGTTTCAGTGGTTAAATCTTACGGAAGATAACAGGGAAGAAGTGAAAAATGGATGAGGGAAAAACCAGGGAACAGCTTGTTAAGGAAACAAAAGCTTTGCGAGAACAGATGGTAAAGCTTGAACATTCCAATTCTGAACTATCTATTCTTTCTTCCAATGCCATTGAAAAATTACAAGCAATTATTGCCACTGAGAAATTGAAAATGGAGTCTATGGTTGAAATTATGGTTGAGGCCGCGATTATGATTGACGACCGGGAAGGAATAATGGTTTTAAACTCTCGGGCGAGGCGAATGCTGGGTTTCAGAGTTGACGAGGAGGTTACCAATGAAAAAATGCGGGCCGTTAATTTAGATAAAGCTTTTCAGAAATGCAGAGAGAAGAAGAATTTAGTTACGATGGAAATTACTGTTCCCACGGATGAAGGTTTGGTCTTATATGCTGAAATTAACCCGGCAAAGGACAAAAACGGGGAAATTATCGGGATTATTGCTGTTTTAAGGGATGTTACCAGAGAAAAACAGATTGACAGGATGAAGAGTGAGTTTGTTTCTACCGTTTCCCACGAACTTAGAACACCTATAATTGGAATCGGGGGAGCGATTAATAATATCTTAATGGGTACAGCCGGAAAGATTAACGATAAATTAAAAAACTATCTATTAATGGCGAAAAGAGATATTAAACGTTTAGATCGTTTGATCAGCGATCTCCTTGATTATTCCCAAATTGGAAGGGGATTGCTTAGGATTCAGAGAAGCAAAGTTGATATATGTGTTGTAGCACAAAACGCGGCCAGGATTCTTAATTCGCAGATAAAATCAAAAAAGCTCAAAATTTCAAGCCGCTTTTGTAAGAAATCGTTATATTGCTATATAGACAGAGATAAAATTACCCAGGTGTTTACAAATCTTCTCCATAACGCGGTGAAATTTACACCGGACAGGGGTAATATCCAGATTATTATTGAACACAAAGGAGAAAAAAAGTTGGTTGAAGTCGCGATTGTAGATTCGGGTATAGGTATTGCCCGGGAGGATATACCCAAGCTTTTTCAGAGGTTTTCCCAGATTGGCCGCATAGATGGTGCCGGGACGAAAGGTACCGGGTTGGGATTAGCCATTTGTAAGGGTATCATTGAAGCGCATAAAGGCGGCATTTGGGTAGAAAGCGCTCTGCATAAAGGCAGTAAATTTGTTTTTACCCTTCCTGAGTTTGACGCTGAGAAGATCTTTGTGGATTGCCTGGATGACAGCCTGCAAAAGGCC
>JAGLRQ010000123.1 GCA_023136205.1 Candidatus Auribacterota bacterium | reverse complement strand
CTTTAAAATAAAGTATAATATTCCCAGCAATCACAAAAACCATAAGGGAAATTGTTATAGTCAGCCATATATTACAGGCTTTGTATATTTTTTTATCACCCGCAGGTATATCCAAAAAAGCTGATATGCCAAAAGCACAAATCCCGCTCAATGCAAAACCTGAAAAGAACAAAAATTTAGACGGAACTCTGAACCCGTAAAAATTCACAGCATTTAAAATAAACTTATACGGAACACTAAACCTGCCAAGGGCAAAGACAAGAGAAACAAAAAAGAGAATAAAAAGAAAGGTTAGCTGCTTATTAAATGTTTTTTTTCTAATAAACAGGGCTGCTGAGAGAGGTACAATCCCCACAAATATTGCGCCGTTTACATAAGGCATACCTCCAAAATGGGGGAAGAAAAGCGTTATTATACCGGTGGGCCAAAAAGAACCCGAAAGAGCAAAACCCAAATCCATTCCTTTTCTCGGGCAAAATGATATCAGCTTCAAGGTTTCATATATCTGAGGTGACGCGATAACAAGGGCGGTTATACCGGCAATAACAAAAGCAACTGTATCCTCAGATAAAGACTTAATTACATTTTTTGCCTGCTTTCTTTTTGTGCTTACAATAATCGAAGAATAATAAAAATATAGCCCGGAGAAAATTATAGAATAAAGAGCATACTGAAAATATCCTGCTAACACTTGCCACGCAAAAACCCCGCCCAAAAGAAGCATATATGGCAACTTACGCTTCCTGAAATAACAATCTGTAATAAAAAGAGTCAATGGAAACCAGCAAAGAACTTTAAGTGAAATTGTATTATAGTATCCTCCTCCGCTAACGCTTCCAAAAGCAAAAATCAGAGATCCCATTGCTGACGAGAAATCTTTAAGGCCCGCATTCCTGAGAAACACATACATCCACATAATTGCCAGGATATAATGTAAAACATTACCCCAGGCATAAGCCGCTTTTAACGGAAAAATCAGGTAAAGCAATAAGGTCGGAGGGTATAAAGCTGCCATCTGGCCTTCCGCAAGCATGGGAAAACCCAGGTGAGTATATGGATCCCACAGAGGAAGCGTTCCGCTTTTAACAGCCCTGTCAAGTGAAACCGCCCATGGAACATGCTGCGCCCTGTAATCCCCGCTCAGGAAACTTGTTTGAAGAAACAACTGGCTTCCCAAAAAAAGTCCCAGGGAAATCAGCAAAACTACAAACAGGAATTTTTGATTTACAACAAACTTTTTCATTTACCCCTAATTTTGCATTAGAAACGCATAATTGTCTTAACATACCTAATGACAACAGCCAACATCAAAAAAATACAAACAAATTTTGGGATTACCCGAACCTTTTCAAGAAAATCCCGCCAGGATTTTCTTGGGTTCGCCCTTTGGGCAGATTTTACTAATGTAAAATCCGGGTTTATCCAATCAGGTAAGCTCTCGCCCTTTTTAGAATAAATTTAAACTGATTAAAAGTCTTTATTTCTTTTAAAAGTTTAAACATTATTTTTGGCCTTAAATAAAACTTAAGATGCGCGCTTCTCTGTAATTTTTTTAATTTTGCTCTGGAAATACCTGCAGGGGTGTAAGGCACACTCATCTCGGTCATGTTTTCCCAGTCTATCGCGCCTATCTCACCTGTTTCGAGCAAAGCATTATATAACTCAGTCCCCGGAAGGGGTATGTAACTGTAAAACGCGGCACGTGTTAAATTAAGCTCCACAGCAAGTTTGATTGTCCGCTTAATATCATTTTCAGTTTCACCGGGAAATCCAAGAATAAAAAAGCCGTTTACATCCATTCCGGCACCGGCAATCAAATTAACCTGCTTCTTAATCTTTTCTATCGTCAGGCCCTTCTTCATTTTTTTGAGTATTTCCGGTGAACCTGACTCAATTCCTACAGATATGTAATAACATCCTGATTCTTTCATCAATTTCACGGTCTCCTCATCAAGAGTATCGCATCTCAAGCCGTTCGGACAGCACCAGGTAATTCCCCATTTCGTACTAATCAACCACCTGCAGAAATCCTTCACATACTCCTTAGCAAAAGAAAAATTATCATCAAGAATATGGATTTCTTTAACACCAAACTTATCATGTAAAAGAGCTATTTCACCTTTAATATTTTCAAGGCTGCGATACCTGATTTTTCTCCCGGTTATCGTCCACCCGGCACAAAAGGTACATTTAAACGGACATCCCCTGGTAACCATTATCGGAGCAACCGGAGAATTTTTAAAAATAACTCCCTGTGGAGCATCAGGATATTCCCTCGGGTCCATCAAGTCCCAGGCAGGATAAGGAATTTCATCAAGGTTTTCCGGAAAATCCTGCTCATTTACCATCACCTTATTCTTCTTCCTCCATATAAGGCCTTTTATCTCTTCAGGCAAAGGTTTCCCATTCTGGAAATAGTCACAGAGTTTCACAATTGAACGTTCCGCTTCTCCGCGAAACGCAAAATCCACATCTTCTAATATGGTAAGTGTTTCATGCGGCATACCCGAAGAATGCGGCCCGCCAAGGACAATTACAGTATCCGGCTTTTCTTCTTTTATTATCCCGGTAGTTTTTTTAACCGAAGGTATATCATGGGAAAAAGCAGTCATAGCTATAACATCCGGACATACCTCTTTGAACCTTTTCCTGAAACCTTCGTAATCAAGTCCCTCAAGGACACAGTCCAGAAAATGCACTTCATGCCCGGCTTTTCTCAAAACCGACGCCAGGTATCCAATTCCAATGGGCGGAATGAGATTAAGAACAATCGCCCCTGGTGTAACGGGCCTTACAAAAAGTATTTTCACGCCTCTTTATCTCCTTCCATAAAATTATATAAATGCAGGTCAATTTGAGTTATTATATCACAGTCTCTTGCATAATTAAAGAAAGCGGTACTAGTTTTGAGAGTGATCAATGACTATATAAAGAAACATAATTTCAGGGAAGTAATCCGTATAGCCGCTCCCGCGGTTATAGTCATGTCCTCTTATACTATTATGGGGCTGGTCGACACCCTAATCGTCGGAAAACTCGGGACGAAACAACTTGCCGCCGTCGGAATGACATCAATCCTTATCTGGTGTTTTTATTCACTGTTTAACGGAATTTCAAAAGGTATAACTACCTTTGTTTCGCAGTACCACGGAGCACGGTCCTATAGAATTTGCGGATACTTTGCCTGGCAAGGGCTCTATTTTTCGCTCATTTCCGGAATTATTATTATCTCCATTCGCTTTATCGGTCCTATCCTCTTTCAAATTATCAACCCGCCTGAGGAAATATCAATAATGGCTGTTACCTACTTTCAAACAAGGCTTCTTGAAGGAATATTCATCTCAATGAACTTTGCATTTTACGCCTTTTTTCTGGGAGTCGGCAATACCAGAACACCTATGAAAATCGCAATAGCCGCGAATATACTGAATGCTTTCCTGGATATTGGCTTTGTTTTTGGTAAATTCGGACTGCCGGAAATGGGGTTAAAGGGAGCTGCGATAGCAACTGTCCTGGCCTCATTTTTCACGATGATCACATATATTATTGTTTTCAGTTCAAAGTATTATGCTCAGAAATTTAACTCAGGGAAAGTACCAAGGTTCAACTTTTACCAGATCAAACGAATACTCCGAATAGGAATACCAATGGGAATCCAGTTTTTCATGGACATTTTCGCCTTTTTTGTCTTTACAATAATAATTTCGAGATTGGGAATACTGCAACTCGCCGCAAACCACATCGCACTCCAAATCCTATCGGTTTCCTTCATGCCCGCTATCGGAATATCAATGGCAGCAACAACTCTTGTCGGACAATATATAGGAGCCGGCAAACATGAATTGGCAAAAGTCTCAGCCAACACGTCTCTCCAGATTTCGCTGGCTTACGCATTTTTTATAGCACTGCTGTTTATTTCAATACCGTCAGAGCTGGTATCTGTTTTCAGAAGAGATCCGAATATCATAAAATATGGCACACTCATTCTAAAAATAGCAGCGGTATTTCAAATATTCGATGCCATAAGCATAACTTCGGTGGGAGCGCTCAAAGGAGCCGGGGACGCAAAATGGGTAATGTGGGCTTCAATAGGGTATGCCTGGCTATTATTTATCCCGCTTGCATACTTCCTGGGAATAGTAATGAAATTTGGAATCATCGGAGCATGGGTTGGAGCAACTGTCTATATTATCACTCTCAGTGTCTCATATCTAACAAGATTTCGCATGGAAAAATGGAAAGAAATTAAGATCTAGGGATTAGGGTCGAGAATTCAGGCCGCAGATCCCGGGCAAAAAAAACCCCCCCGCACTTTGTTTTACCCAGCAAAGCTTTAAACCTGAAATCTTACTACCGTTATTCTACTTTTTCCCTGGAGACTTAAAACTTTTAAAATACTTTCTCCTGGAAAACCGTTCTGTCCACCTTCCGTGTTTTTCCCTTTTTTCCTTAAAATAACGTGCCGGACTTTTACCCATTTATACACCACCTCCCAGTACTTTCAACCTGTGATAATCAGCTTCTTCCCCCCCTCAGTTTAAAAATACCCTATAATTTGACATATGTCAAACTGCCCGTCTATTAGAAAAAACAAGGGTCATGGGTCCAGGGTCAAGTAGCAAAAAATCAGCGGCCAGTTTACAAAAAGGAATCAATTGATGACAATCTGAAAGCCAAAAGCTGATAGTCAAAGGTATTTTTACGGAATACTATATACTGCGTTACTCCGACCATAACAGATGGGATTGAAAAGTCTCACCGCCGCGGGAAGCCATAAACTTATCCATTTTCTCCCGCCAATCCGTCTTGCTCACCCTGGGAAAAAGCTTAGAAAACTCCTCTATCAGAATCTCTGTGGTTTCGGGTATCCAGACTAACTTTTGTAACTCTGTCGCGAAAGGAAAGTTTTCACCATGTGGCAGGTTTTCATGTGCAAGCCTGTAGTTAAACATAATATACGGGGTTTGGCTAAAATACACCATCGCGGAAAGGCCCGAACTAATTCCAAGGTCGATCAGCGACGAATATGCCAAAACCGCATCTTTCTCAACTGTTGTCGCGTAATCCTTTGAAATTAGAACGTTGGGAAGATTCCTAAATCTATTGTCAATCTCTTTTGTCGAGCCAATCATAATAAATTTTACATCAAACTTACCTTCGCAAAACTTGAAGAACTTCAACCAGGCATCCAAACACGCATTCCTTTCCGCCCCGCTTCGCGGATTGTTCCTCAGGTGAACCACAACAGGATAGTCAGGAAGAACATGTTTTTTATAAAACGTATAGGCCCACTCCAGAGTACCGGCTCTACAATCAATATATGGGATAAAGCCATTCTTCCGGTAGAAATCCTGGACAAAATCAAAGTTATCCCGGTAGGATTTATATTTGTTAATATAATCTTTGATACCAGGCCATACATAATACTTCCCCGCATTATCCGCGACAAATTCTTCAAGATGCCTGTGAGAGTCAAAAAGAAAAAAGGAACCTATATGAGGAGTTAAATACACCGTAGAAACAAGAGGAGGAAAGTGATAGTGGAAATTATCCGGTGTTACACCCTGCAAACCTGCTTTACGCGCCGGTTTATCCGGTTCATAGACAAAACATATATCTACTTTATCAACCTTATGTGTCAAACGCAAAATGTTTATCCTTTCATGAAATATTATCAAGTCTCCGATGCTATAAGGAACCGTCCGAAAATCCCAGATAGCAAGAATACGCTTTTCAGACCTGATCACAGAATGCAGAAGAAAACGAAAAGCCGGCATTATCCATCCAATATGTCCTATCATCTGACGGGTAAAAGAACGC
>JAGLRQ010000122.1 GCA_023136205.1 Candidatus Auribacterota bacterium | reverse complement strand
TATATATTTTTCATAAAAACTCTGATGAGATAAAAACCCATCTAATACGGCATTTAATATTATTGAAAAAAACAATCTTTCCTCTATCACCCAACTGTCAATATTTGACATGCCATATTTAATAAACTGTTTTATATTCAATTTATTTAATTCATCATATAAAGGATATTTAGAAAAATGGTCCTGCAATACCACATACGCTTTTGGCACACTGTGGTTATCTATTACAGCTTCATCAATTGTATAACTGCCGACAGCGACAGCTTTTTTGTAAAGGGCAGGACGAAAATTATGGAAACCATTGTCCGAAATTAAATTTGGAACTCTATTTTTCGAAAAACTATACGGGGTTGGATATTTCTCAAACCCAATACCTTTACGTGGTAAAACTACTTCATTTAAGATAAACCTATTAAATAAAAAAAGGTCTATCGCAATCGCAACAACAATTAACAAAAAAGGCCCCAGTAGTTTTTTTTTCTTTTTTATCCAATAGATTGCGGCAAGCAGACTTACTAATAAATACATATAGAGCACTATAATATAAATAAGGCTTAAAAAGGCCTCTTTCATCTTCCATCCTTTGTAAATTTCGCTAAAGTGTTATCTATAACAAAATCTATACCCTGCCCGACAAAATAAAGCAGTGTAAATATAAAAAACCCCGCGAAAAGATGCATGTGCCGCGTAACCCGCAAAGGATAAAATAAAAAGTATATCAGCCTGTGAATACCATATTTCGGGCCCAACATCAAAAGCCCGACAAGAACAAGGGTAATTAGAAAGTTTTTGCGATACTCCTGCCTGGATTTCACAGCGCCCAGGATACCTAATACAAGCGGGAATATACCGATATATAAAAAACACTCTGACAAAGCAGCCCCGGATACAGGAAACCAATGCCAGAAATAACCGCGTGCCACCGGAGGAAATATAAGTTCCAGAAAATCAGCTATATTGGAATGCGTACCCGCTTTTTCTATAGAATCATAGGCCAGGTTTATTCCCCCGGAGATCTCAGCTTTGTCTCTCAATCTCACACTGGGAATTATCTTATCTTTTTCAATGTAAATGCCCAGTAATGGCAGGGCCAGAATAACCACCACGATTATCCCGGCGAAGATACGAACCAAATTTTTAGCGTTTTTAAATACCGAGATTAAATAACCTCTTTTATTAATCAATAAAGTAAGTATAAAAATAAAAAGGTAGGTTAGTATATATACCCCCTGATAATTAATCAATGACAGGCCTATAAAAAAAGAAAAACCTATTACATTATAAAGACTGAAATCCTTCAGGAGCTTCAAAAAAAAGTACATGGCCAGAGGCGTCCAGAAAAATACGTACAAAACACCATTCTGTCTGAAAGAGGTAACGGCAAAAGACGAAAATAAAAACACGGCAAAAACCATACAACTGCTGAGAAGATATTTATTTGTCTGCCTGTAGCACAGATACACACCCAAGGCCACCAACCAAATTCTTATTATGTATTCCCAATGATAAATACTTAATATTGAAGAATTAAACACTTTTTGCAACATAATAAACCCAACGGTTATCGGTTCATACAACCTCAAAATACCCAAATTATAATAAAAGGGCTGGCCGCAGGAATCAAACGGATCCCAATAGGGAAAAATACCGTTTAACAGTGAATCCGCAAAGAGGTGATAAACGCCATACCAGCGGATTGAATCATGTGAAAGCATTGATTGGGCTGTTAATATTTTATATACGAATAAGAAAAACAACATAGAAATCAGGCTTATAAATATTGCTTCAGTTTTTCTGTTTTTCTTCGCGAAAAGAACATCCTTTTTAAAATTCATATACTCAAATCCTTTTTCTCCGATAAAACAACCTTTTCAACAAAAAACCTCACCAAAAACCATTTCAAACCACATTATAAAAAAAACTATCACAGGTTACAACTGTATTGTCAGTAGCGGCCCCGATTTTTTCCCACGTTTCACAAAACAGCAGTACGCAAGCGCGGCCAGGCCCGCGGCAATAGATACCGCAAAAAAACTGTAAAACACAAACAGCGCTGACGTGAACAGCGAATGTTCATAAACAAAACTAACCAGGTTAGTACCAGCCGGAAGGTAAATAGCTTTAAAATTCACGTTAACACGATAAACAGGAACTTTCTTCCCATTAATATAGGCATTCCATCTTGTGTCATATCCGTCAGACCAGTAAAGGACCCCCGCTTTATCAGAACAAACCTCCATGTCAAAAGAACTGTACTCATATTTTTTAATGGAATATGAAAACTTGTTACTCTTCCGGTATTCATAACTCCCCGCCTTTGATCTTTTGTAATCTGCCAAAGATATTTTTAAACGTTCCATTGATAGATCAGATTTTTTCTCAGCTAAAACATATTTTCCTAACAACTGAACAGCTTCATCAGAATCCAGTTTCTCTAAAAAAGGGATCAGCTCTCCTTTCCGCGTTTCCACAACCCCCTGTTTAAACTGAAATACAGGTTCCTCCACCGCAAACATTTTTTCTAAAACAGGAGCAGGAATTCTCGAATTAATCAAATTAAAATAACTTTTTAGCAGTAAAAAAGTACTCCATCGTTTGCTATATAAAGCCTTTTCAAACTTTCCGGGAAAATCAATACCTTTGCCAATTTCTATCTTTACTTCATCAAACAATGCTCCGGCAGTAGATTTATGGAATACATTAAAATTAAGAAGTATCTCCTTCGCGTTCTCATCAATACGCTTTGTCACTGAAATACGTTCCCATTCACCGCTATTTGAATAAGAACTAACCGTCACAGGACTTACACCATCCTGAATATCAAGCTGAATACAATTAGAAGATTCATTCTGGCTTTTAACTAAAACCGAAAACTTGATAAACCGCCCCCTTAAAGCTTCAATGTTTCCGGTTCTAAATCTTAACATGGAATTACCTTTAGACGATGGGGACAGGAAAACAGAATATTTGCCTTTTGCGACACCGCCTTCCAAATCATATCTTTTCGCGAAACCGCTTATTCCTTCCTGATAATATATGCAGCCCTCCGGCAAAAGCTGCCCTTCGGGTAATTCAATCCATTCTTCGAAAGAATGATTCTTAAACACGTCAAATGTAATATTTTTCTGAGATTCAAATAAAATTTCCGGGTCTTCCATAACGGGCGAGAAGACATACGATTGATGATATATAAGAGAAAGATATCTCATAAACTGATTGCCGAAAACATAATCGGCAACAGGAACAATTTTTCTATTCCGAGGCAGCACAGGGCCGCGAATAGACGTTTCAAAATTAAAGGCTTTCTTCGGGTGTCTTTGTGTCCGGTACAAATAAGCGGTTAAATCAAGATGCGCGATTAAATCTTCAATCAGGACAAGAGCAAAAGCAATAAGCAAAACAGCCGCTATAGGAAAATTTTTAAATAATCTTTTATTTGTTTTAACAAGTAAAAACAAAATAACAGGGAACAACAGAAATAGGATTACTTTTGTTATAAATCCCAACGGCTCAAGCCCCAGAATAAGAACTAGGCCGACAGAACCTGCAATCAAAGCGGTATATATTCCCTTTTCTCCCAAATCATTGCGCAGTAACCAGCCCATGGCAAAAACAGAAAGAATTAAAAGGAATAAATAATTTGTCTGCGGATATTCAAGATTCGTCATCCAATATACAAAACCAACTATGCTGCAAAAAAACAGAAGCAACGCTATGAGGCCGGATGCGGTACTATTGCCAGATTTCCTATGTATCAGATGTTTTATGGGGCCGGTTTTATTATTAGAAGAAAAGAGAACTCCATCCCACGTGGAAAAAATGCGGTTAAATCCTAAAACATAAAAAAATAAAAAAGGGAGCAAGAAGAATAGCGTAAAACTTTGTGTATGCCTGTTAAACCAGAGAGGAGGAAAAATGTAATAGAGAATTCGATGTAATCCTCCTGACGGCCCCAACATCAACAATCCAAGCGCAAAAAGAAGAAACAGCCATAATCTCTTAAGGCCGTGCCTGCCGGCTGCCATACCAAATAAAGCAATAGCCCAGGGTAAAAGGCCTAAATACATATAAGCTTCCGATGGTTTCCCCCAAGAACTGTTCTCGTCCCCCGTAACCATTTTATTTGCTTCCGGGGAAATAATCTGAATGAAATTCCAGATGGTCGAAAAAGAACCTGTATAAGTCATCAAACCATAAGGCACTACAATACCAGAAACTTCCGGCAGGGAATCGCCTTCAAATTGCTGCGGCCCTCCCTGAGGAAATTTTTCTTCATAGCCGGAATATATCATTCTTGCCGGATATACATAATTGTCTTTCTCCAGCATAAGAATAATGTTTGGCATCATCATGGCGAATATAATCACCCCTGCCGCTATGAATTTGAAAACAACATTTTTGCTTCTGAACAAATCTTTTAAGAGATCCCTTCGAAAAAACACAAAGCCAAGGAAAAACAATAAAAGGAATGTCCAGAGGTTAGAAAAATAATAGAACTGCCAATTAAGGCCGATTAAACCGGACAGAAAAAGCCAGTTATGCCACCGGTAATCTTTATAATAGATTATACGAAGCAGAAAATACGTTATAAAAGGAACCCATATAAAGGTTCTCAAAGGCAGCCCTTGACGAAAAGAAACAAGTATCAATGATGAATAAAGCAAAATAGGGATTAAAGACAAACGTATAAATAGATTTCCAGCTAACGGGCGAAACAGAAGGTAGATTCCAAACACCATTATCAAGTTTTGCAAAAAAAATGTCCAATTATATAACAGGATAATATCGTTAGTAAAAAATTTTCCTAAAAATATACTCAGCAATATATTGGGATCCAGTAATCGGGCCGTAAACAGTACCGGATAGAACGGTTCTCCAGCATGTGTAAACGGATTCCATAGGGGAAAATGGCCATTAAGTATATTCTCCGTAAAAAATTGGAAGACAGGATATCCCCAGTAGAAATTATCATGCATCAGAGTCGTTTCACCTTTTAGAAGAAAAATTCTCAGAACATGAATAAAGACAACCACCGCGGTTATCCCGGCAACAATCTCTATAACACCGGAATATTTTTTTACATTTTGCTTGAGGTTTTTATTCATATGTTTTTACCCCTTTCTCATCGGCAACACATCAAAATTCATATGAAGCCGATAGAGAAAAAAGTAGAACAACGATTTGGTATTATATTTACCTAAGAAATGGGAATTAAATACCTGGTCACATAAAAGATGGACCATATACCCCGTAAAAATCGCGATTAGATACGGATTGGGGAAAAAGAACAAACAGACAGCAAATAGAACAAGTGCCTCCCAGGAATGCAGTAAAAGATAGTTTTTGTGTACAATGTCAAATGTTTCAAAAGCCTTTGTCATATTTTTTATTGAATCTATTCGTTTCTGTGTAATAACATAATCCAGGACATGATCGATATCAACAGCAATTGTAGAAATAACTACCAAAAAAGCAGCCGGCAAATTTTTAGTAATAAGATAATATACACCCGCGAGAGGTAAAGAACTTATTATGTGTTGACTAATCTTCATCTTTATTTTAAGCCTTTATTTTTTTATGTTTATGCCGTTGAAACGATTCAAGGCAATTTTTTTTAACAGTTTACGCGGCAAAAATTTCACAATCACCATATTCAACCTGTTTCTGGCCCCCGGAATTATAATAGCTTTGCCTGCTCTTATTGCCGCGACAGTTTCTTCAGCAACTTCTTCGGCAGTCATTCTGCGAATATCTCTGCTATATTTGCTGTTATCCATCATAGCGTATTTCCAGAAAGGGGTATCAGTTGCTCCCGGAAATACGCATATCACTTTGACCCTGGTTTTTTTCAGTTCCATATTAAGGGTTTCACTAAAAATACTTATATACGCTTTTGTTGCCGAATAACAAGCCGCGTTAGGCGCCCCAATAAATGACGCTGTTGATGACAGGTTGACAATATACCCTTCATTCCTGACCAGCATGCCGGGTAACACCAGTTTCGTTAGATGGGTCATACATTTAATGTTTGTCTCTATAATCTGGTCAAGTTTCTCCCAGGGCGTATCCTGGAAATAGCGCCAGAACCCTACACCAACATTATTAATAAGAATATCAACATAAAAACCCTTTTCATCCAATGAAGATATAAGTGATTGCCTATCATTCGGCTGGGCCAGATCTTTAATCATCAAAATCGGTTCAAGCCCTTTTTCTTTCGCCAAATCCGACACTTTCATCAACCCGGGCCTGTCAATATCAACCAGGCAAAGGCGGCACCCTTCTTTTACCAGAAAATTAGTAAGCGCGCGCCCTATCCCGTGCGCGGCTCCGGTAACCAAAACATTTTTACCTTTTAAAATTGTCTTCATAGAATTATCATGTATTAATTAACCATTTTCGAAAACATATTTCAGATAACACATTTATAAAGTTTGAAAATATCCTTTTTTTAACTGGAAAAACCTTATAAATACTGATCATCCTTTTGATGTCAAAATAAAATTTATACAAGGCATATCTTTTAAGTTTTAATAAAACGTGATCGCTTACCGCGCTCACATTAACACTAATATCTCTGCAGCTTTCGAAATGAGATGCTTCAAATTTCCCTTTAACATACTCAGTATGCATCTGTGTTCCCGGAAAGGGAATGGTCAAATGGAATGTCGCTGTATGAAGCTTTGTAGAAGCCGCGTATTTAATTGTATCCAACATTTCCTCTTTAGTTTCTCCGGGAAGCCCTAACTGAAAAAACCCGCTGACAAAAAAACCCATTTTAACCACCTGATCAATAATCTCACGCATTCGGTAAAGGTCCACAACCTTTCTTAACACTTTTTGAACTCTTTCATTGCCGCTTTCTATTCCAAATGCCAATCGATAAACCCCGGCCTTTTTAAACAACTCCAGTAATTCGTCATCTATCGTTTCATATTTAATCCCATTGGGAAAAGATATCTTTAAATTGAGCCCCTCATCGATAATTTTCCTCATAATTTCCTTGGCACGTTCTTTATCAAAATTAAATATATCATCAATAATCTCAAGCTCGGCCATATTGTATGTACGCTTGAGCCAAATGATTTCGTCTACCACATTCTCAGGACTCCGTGGACGAAACTTCTTCCCAAAAAGATTATGACAGTAAATACATTTGAACGGACACCCCCTGGAGGTCATTATAGGTAAATTGCGCTTGGAAATATACACAGGTGACTGTGAATTTCTTTTAGAACTGTTAAAATAATCCTCAACCTTAATTAAATGATAGGCAGGACGCGGAAGCGTGTCTATGTCTTCAATCATCCCGCGCTTATTATTGAGAATAATCCTGTCCTCCTCCCCTCGATAAACAAGGCCATCAATCAAGGACAGGCTGCCATCCTCACGAAGTGCCTTGAGAAGAGAAAAAAACGTTTCTTCACCTTCCCCTATTACTCCAAAGTCAATAGCCCGTTCCTTTAATAGTTCTAAATGGTTAGAGGACATGGCAGGGCCGCCGCCCACAATAACAGTTTCCGGAAGTAATTTGCGAATACACTTAGCAGTTTTTTTTATATCACCGGTATGGGCTATTAAACCAGTCAGGCCAATTAAATCCGGCTTAAGAATTTTTGTTTTCTCAGCAATTTCTTCCGGCCCCAGATCTTCCAAAGCAGCATCAAGAATGGAAATATCAATGTCCTGCACTTTGGAAATTAAATATCCCGCAAGATATAGCAAACCCAACGGAACTATTAAACCCTCGGGATATGCTCCCGGCCTGATCAAAGTTATTCTTTTCACCGTTTTTCCATAGCTTAAGGTTCCCATAATTTTATCACCTTAAAAGTCACAAAATCAGGATATGAAGGGCATGTTACAGTCAAAACATTTTCGGCAGCAGTTTTCGTCTGAGATGATAAAGCGTTTAAATATGGAAAAAGAGAATCATAAGCCCGGCGGCAAAAGCTTTTTTGATTTCCCGTTACTATCCAGTTATCACCGGCTTTGAAATCATAACATGGACATTTTGAATCCTTGGTATGTGGCACACTAACACGTATTTGAGTTCCTTTTTTCTCAGCCTGAAAAATCTCAACTAATACGCCCACCGAAGTATTCGGACACTGTACCTTAATAAAATTTTTCCCGGACGGCTTAAAAAACGCTCCATTTTCTATAGCTTCCAGATAAGGAAGTGCCGCGTGATACAAAAAAGGACATAACCCTTTCGGAATTATTGATTCAGGAGAAAAACACTTCCCCAGACAAAATCCCGCGCTACAACTGCCTTCAACGGACTTTACTTCTATTTGAATATTTTTAAACATATAACAATCAGGCTTCATTTTCCTCTTCTTTTATTTCGAAAGTAATATTAGCTTTGTGATCAGGGCACTGTATTAAGACAGAAGGAGAACCCTTTGAACAGGGAACAGTTTTGCTCATTCGCCACGTATAGAGATACGGAAAAAAATTATCAAAAATCGCGGGACAAAGCCCACGGGCCTGGCCTAATGGGAATAATAAATTTCTGGTTATCTGGAAATTACCCATATTTATATAAAACCGCAAGCCCATCAAATGCCCCCTGGGGCATTCCCCGTTAATTTTGATAACTTCCCAGAACAAACGGCCCTGATAAATCTGCCCGGGAAATAACCAGCGCAATACACGCTTCACCACATTAAGAATTTGAAAGCGAAGATTTAATTTTTCAAAACCTGCTCTAAACACTACCCAGTTATTTTCAGCTGGACATTTTACAGTTAACTGTTTTTCTTCAAATTTCGCGTTAAACAGAATCCCAAGACTCGCGTAATACAGATTATGATAAGCTTCAGGACACAACCCCTCAGGCGTCAGATTAGAAAATCTATATTCCTGGCCTTTTTTGTGGTATCCGCAACGGCCATCTTTTCTGACGCACTTAAAAACAACACGCGAAAATTCCAAAGGAGAAATATATTTACAGGGATTCATTTTATGAAATCCTTTATTCTGTCCCACAATCCAAATTCCGCGACATTTGCCAGGCTGCTCAAGCTACCGTTAAACAAAAGATTAAATTCTGCTTCTCCAATACAATTTGTACACGTAACCTTACAAAATTCTTCAAAAGCTTTTTTAACTCCTATTTCAAAAACATTGAACCTGTACTTGCTCCAAACTGCTCCACAGGGATAGGCATAGCCATCCGCATCAATATATATACAAAATTCTTTTCTTTTACAGGGCAAATAGGGTAAAGAAGAATCTTGCTTTTCAGATACATAACCGAAATCTCCCGGCCACTTACTGATAAAATCCAATGTGCTATAAGAATTTGAAACAGGATAGCCATTTTTTTTATAATCTTTCATCCGACTGTAGTATTCTCTTATTTCATCATCGGTAAACGCCAGAAGAGGATCATCTGTATGAAGAGATGGCACAGCTATATTGACCTTTAAGTTGTATTTTTTGCTGATCTTCATTAATCCCGGTAGTGAATTGGCAGTATTTCTGGAAAAACAGGCATGGATCCGCGTATGGATACCATGTTCTTTAGCCAGTTCCAGAGCCTTTACAGCAACTTTGAAAGAACCCTTGCCCCTGTTTTTGTCATGCGCATTCTCATCACCGTCTATGCTTATTGCTAAAAAATCAATTTTCTTCATAGCATCTAAATTCTTTTCGAAGTTGATGCCATTGGTTACTACTTCAACCATCATTCCTTTTTTAAGAATATAATCACAGATTTCACCAATGTCACCGCGTAAACACGGTTCACCGCCTCCTATCGTAATCAATATCGTGCCGCACTCTTTCAGCTGGTCTATTATGCTAAAGAGCCTATCCAGAGGAATATCGAGGTCTTTAGTTTTATTGGCATTGGAAAAACAATAAACACAATTGAGATTACAACGATTGGTTACCAGAATATAAGCCAATAGGGGAATTTTATACCCAGTAATTCTATTTCTGACAATCGAACTAATTGTCTTTAAACCCGAGCTAAAATATTTTTTTTTCAATGCCATTATACATCCTCACGAACAACACGCGCCGCATATCCTGTCAAAAGTATCATTTTAAGACTTTTATTTTCCAAGCCAAAAAGTTTAAGCCCCCGGACAAGCGCCGGTATACGCAAAAAACCTATCAAACGCGCCAAAGGAACAACCTGAATATCATTAAAAAGATCCAGTATTTGAAACCCATACTTAGAACAATATTCCTTTACAATTTTCTTTGAGTATATACTGCATGCGGTAGGCCGGTACAGATAAAGCCGGCTCCCCAGAAGCAGGGATACCAGCCGCCTGGAATCAC
>JAGLRQ010000121.1 GCA_023136205.1 Candidatus Auribacterota bacterium | reverse complement strand
TTAATTCTTTCCGGCTGAGATACTCTTCCCAAATGGGAATATACGCATTCGGTGTAGGATTAAGAACATATTCATTCCAAAAATTGGCCGATAAAACTTTTTTCTTCACGCCTTCATCGAATATTTCTGTTCCGGCATACGGAATAAGTATATTGAATTGAGCATAATCGGACCCGCTTTTTACGGCAAAATCCAGTAAATCAAGAACATCATTCCGGCTTTTGTGCGTGGGCAATCCAATAATCCAATTAGTGCTTGTTTCAAGCCCTAATTTTTTGCAGATAGCAATACCATCTATTACCTGCTTTGTAGTAATTTTCTTTTTGATGGCTTTTAAATCTTCATCTCTCGCGGCTTCAATACCAAATAGAATTTGTCTGCATCCTGCCTCCTTCGCCTTACGTACCATCTCTTCCGTGACCTGATCCACCCTGCCCCGGAAAGACCAGGTTACATCAGGATATTCCGCGATAATAGCATCGCTTATTTCAATAACACGCTTTGGGGTAAGATTAAACATATCATCAAAAAACACAAATTCTTTTATTCCGCGGTTATAAAAGAAACCCATTTCAGATATTATTCTGTCATTGCTGTAAGACCTATAAGTACGGTAAGGACGGTTACAATAGGTACATTCGTAAGGGCAGCCTCTGGAGGACGCGATTACCCCAACAGTATTACCGGTACCTATAGCGCTCTTATATCTATCTAACGGCAAAAGATTAAAGGCAGGAGATGGAAGTGAATTTACATCATCAATATAGCCTCTATTTTCTGTCTTGTGAATAACACGGCCGTCAGCCCGGAAACTAATTCCATCCAAAACTGACACGTTTTTATCTTTTTCAAGGACATCAAGAAGCTTAGAAAAAATAATTTCCCCTTCCCCGTGAATAAGAAAATCTATCTCTTTATGGCTCATCGTTTCAACGGGATATGATGTTACATGAGCTCCCCCGATACATACATAACAATCCGGAATATTCTTTTTCACTATGCGGGAAACATGCAAAACGTCATAAAAAGTCGGAGTAAACGCCGTAATAGCCACCATTTCAGGTTGATAGTCTTTAACCCTTTTTTCGATTCCATCATAGTCAAGTTGTTCAGCGAGGGTATCCATGATATGCACTTCATGCGAGGAATTTTTTACAAGATAACCGGCTAAATAACTTAATCCAATCGGAGGAAAAGCGCCTATATCCTCTGCTGTGGTATCCCAATCCGATGTAGTCACTGCCGCATACTTTGACGGAGCATTAATTAACAATACTTTCATTTTGCGTTATTATCTTTCTTAAGCTCGAGGGATTTTTTTAGTTTTAACTGCTCTTACTACAAGCTGCCCGCCAAAATTACTTACAACCGGAATACGGTTAAAAATCCAATCTGTAAGAAATAACATCTTTCTGGCCATGTTATAACTCATAAGATTACACAGATGAGGAGGAAGAAAGGTACTTGTACGTATTTTGGGGGACATCCCGCTATTCTCTATAAAAGCTTTCATCTCTTTTAGCTTGAATACAGGATGGCTTCCAGCTTCTTCATTCCACAATTTCCAAATCTTCATTAACATTTCAAAAATAGGACGAAGAGGTGACGCATTATTCTCAAGGGCACAAAATATCCCCCCGGCTTTCAAAAGTTTTTCGGTACTTTTTATTATTGTTACCGGATTATTAACATGATGCAGTAAACCAAAAGAAATTATCGCCGAAAACAGATCCGGTTTTAACGGAAGACTCTCAGCATCCGCTAAAAAATATGTAATATTATTCACCCCGGCTTCAGCACTTTTTGCTACAGCTTTTCTAAGCATACCAATAGAAAGGTCTGTAGCAATAACACGCTTTCCACCCTTAACCAAAGGAACGGCGCATCTGCCTGTCCCGCATCCTACATCTAAAATCACACCGTCTTTTGGCAGGCCGGCCGACCATTCCTGAAGAATGTTCCAATCACTTGCCTTCCAAAAATTAGAATAACTAACCAGATCATCATAAGATTTGGAATCTTCGTTGTAAAAATCTAATTGTTTAAACTTCTCGGAACTGGTTTCTTTCCGTAAAGGTTTATACTTATCAAAATCAAATTCCTTGCTCCATTTCTGAAAAAATTTTCGGGTATCAAAATGTTTACAATAATCAACATCCAAAAGAAGGGCGATGCTCTCTGATATCGGATACAGAATTTTGCATGAAGGACAAAAAAGCACGCCTTCTTTCACATTATCTTTATCGCCCTCATTTATTTCAAAAACCTTTAACGACAGGTCCGACTTACATGAAAGACAGCGAAAAAAGGACAGGTCATTTTTGTTCAAAATTAGCCTCCGCTTTTACCTTATTACAATAAGTATCTACAAGAAATAGCGGCCTTTTGCGAGTCTCCTCTAAATTCCTCCAAATGTACTCTCCCATCATCCCCAGGCCTAAAAATAGTATCCCAAACATAAACAAAGTAATTACCATAAGCGAAGGCCATCCGGCTACTCCTTCTATCCATCCTAAAAAATACGCAACAATTACATAGACAATACCGATAATGCTTATCCCTGAAAGAAAAATTCCAATCACGGAGAAAATACGGATTGGGAACTGGGAAAAAGCCATGATAGAGTCGAGAAAATAATTAATCTTTTTATATAACGTCCATCGTGACTTTCCATGTTTTCTTTCCATCCGTGTATACGGAACCTCTGCTCTGCTAAAACCCATCCAAAGTATCAACCCCATAAGGGTTGTATTTTTTTCCCGGATCGAAGTCAAAACATCAACAACCTGTCTATCTATAAGCACATAATCAAAACCATTTTTAGGCATGTCATTTGTTACGAGCAAACGGAATAACTTATAAAATATACGGGCAAACAGGACTTTAAAAAAGCCCTCCTTTCGTTCTTCTCTCACAGCCATTACAACCTTATTGCCTTCCTTCCATTTTTTGTACATTGCCCCGATTAAACCAGGAGGATCCTGAAGATCCGCTGATATTATAACAGCGCAATTGCCCGTGCAATGGGCCAACCCAGCGAGGCAGGCTACAAAGGATCCAAAATTACGGGAAAGTTTGACACCTCTAACCCGCTTATCTTTTGAAGCCAGGCCGCGGATAATTTCAAAAGAATTATCACCGGAACCATCATCCACAAAAACTATCTCCATTTCTCCCAAAGTATTCAGTTCCGGAATACCGCATAAATCAGCATACAGTTCCCGCAGACTTTCACTGTTATAATAAACCGGTATAATAACTGAAACTTTATCTTTCTTCATTTATACACTCAATTCTTTTCAAATTCATGAATTTTACGACAAATATATTTCACAGCATCATCGGGCAGTCCCGGATAAATCGGCAAACTTAATATTTCCTTCATCAATTGTTCCGTCACAGGAAAATCGCCTTTTTTACAGCGTAACTCACTATAAGCTTGCTGGAGATGCACGGGAACCGGATAATGAATTAATGTATCTATACCACTTTTTCTCAAATGCTTCTGTAAGGCTTCTCTATTTTCCACCCTGACCACATAAAGATGAAAAACATGAGAATACCCGTCTTTTTCGGCAGGCGTAACGCAAACATCACACAGTAACTCATTATATAAACGAGCAATCTCCTTCCTGTTTTTATTCCATCCATTAAGATACTCAAGTTTGACCCTTAATATTGCCGCCTGTATTTCGTCTAACCGGCTGTTAATTCCTTTAATTGGATTATGATATCTTTTTTCCTGCCCATAGTTTCTTAACATAGACAACCGGTCATATATTGTTTTATCGTTTGTGGTAATAGCACCGCCATCACCAAAACAACCTAAATTTTTAGTAGGATAAAAACTAAAACACCCAAGATCTCCTATAGAACCTGCTTTTTGTCCTTTACATTCCGCACCGTGTGACTGGCACGCGTCCTCAATAACTCTGATGTTCTTTCGCCTGGCTATATCCATTATTTCATTCATATCAGCCATCTGTCCATAAAGATGAACAGGTATAATAGCCTTTGTTTTCTTAGTAATGGCAGATTCAATCTTTTTGGTATCAATCAGGAAATAATCATCAACATCAACAAACACCGGAATTGCTCCAACCATGGAAATAGCAGAGACTGTAGGCACCGCAGTATTGGATACCGTTATTACTTCATCCCCGCTTTTAATATCCAAAGACATTAAAGACAGCGCTATCGCCTCGGTACCGGAAGCACATCCAATGGCATATTCAACCCCGCAATAACCCGCGAATTCCTTTTCCAAACTCTCAAGTTCTTTTCCAAGGATATACCATCCGCTTTTTACAGCACGGTCAATAGCCGGATTAATCTCATCCTTAATACGCTCATACTGCTCAACCAACCCGGAAAAAGATATCGAAGAATTCTGGTATGTCATACTTTCGAAATAACCCCTTCTTTACATACATAAAATAACCCGCATGAACATTTCACAACCTTATCGCTTTTGAATTTAAGTTTCTCTTTACATTCGCAAATATAACCGTGGTGCCTTGCCGGATTTCCATATACTAATTCGTAATCTTTTATATCTTTCGTAACTACAGAGCCTCCTCCAATCATGGCATACCGCCCAATAGTAATACCGGCTATCAATACACTGCCGGCTCCTATGCTCGCGCCTTTTTTGATAAAAGTTCGCGGATAGCTTTTTTCATAAATTTTGCTTCTGGGATATATATCATTTGTAAACGTAACGTTGGGGCCCAAAAAAACATTGTCTTCCACCCTTACTCCATTCCAAATGTACACACCCGACTTTACGGTTACATTATTTCCGATTTTTACATCATCTTCTATAAAGCAATGTTCACAAATATTGCAATTATTTCCGACGCTGGCTCCTTTCAGTATATGAACAAATGCCCATATCCGTGTATGTTCACCAATATCCTCTGTCTCTACAATTGCGTTGGGATAGATATATACGGATTTATCTGTCATTGAGCCCTACCAATAATGTTTTTTATACAGTCTGTAATAATCAATGGTATTTTTTAATCCTTCTTCCAGTCTTGTTTCGGGCTGCCAGCCCACAATATTTTTAATTTTAGTTATATCCGAATAAAAATCACCCGGTTCCTGTGCTTTTCTTTCCGGTGAAAATTCCGCGAACTCCCATCTGCCGGCTTTCGCGACTTTAACAATTAAATTTACCAGATCTAAAAAACTGGTTGGTTTATCTATCCCTACATTAAACGTTTCGCCAACAGCTTGTTCAGAAACCGCGGACAGAAGGATAGCGTCAACACAGTCATCAATATAGAGAAAATCTCTCAAAATCTTTCCTTCACCAAAAACTTTAATCACTTCATTATCAATAGCCTGCCGAATAAACCAGTTTACGACTCCAAAACGAGAGTGTTTCATTTGAGATCCCGGCCCGTAAATATTAGTTAACCGTAAGAGTATTGTCTTAATACCGTGTATTTCATTGTAAACCTTCATAATTTTTTCCGCTGTAAGATTGGAAATCTCATATATTCCTTTTGGATTAGTCGGCGCGTCTTCACTCAC
>JAGLRQ010000120.1 GCA_023136205.1 Candidatus Auribacterota bacterium | reverse complement strand
GTTCAAGTCCCTCCGCCCGCACCATATTGTTTGACTTATCACAAAAATTCTTTCATAATCCAGATATGTCAGGTTTTACTAAAAGACAAATCATTACCGCAGTACTCTCGGTACTGTTGTGCCAATTCATAACAGCGGCCCCCTGCCTTGGATACTCCGAAGACTATAAAGTGGTAGCGCGCGTTAACGGAACACCAATATATCAAAAAGATCTGAATGCGGGTTTGTCTAAACGTGCAAATAATGAAACCAAAAGAGTTAAGATTGAAAAGCTTATAAAAATTGAATTGCTCAAGCAATTTCTGAAATCCGAAAATATTAAAGTCTCTAAAAAAATAATCAAAGGAAAAATCAGGAAAATTGAACAAAGGCCTTTTACAACCTGCAGCTGCAGTCATTGTCATTCTGCCCTTGAAAAGCTGCTAAAACAGGAACTTCTTACGCTAAAACAATACGGGGAAAAATTATATACTGATATCGGGCTTAACTTATATCTTGAAGATAAATGGAGGAAAAAATACCCAACAAAAAAGGCACTTGATAATTTAGTAACAACGAACGAACACAAGCTGAAAAACGAATACGCTAAAGCTTACAGCATCTACTTTTCCATACCCGATGATTCAGATGATTCAGATGAAAAGGAAGCAAAGAAAAAAGCCGAAGCAGCCTGGCAGCGCCTGCAGAACGGGGAACGCTTTTGCGCGATGGCAAAAGCAATTTCCGAGCAGAAGGACAACGCTGAAAAAGGCGGGTACATCGGATTAATAAAAAAAGATACAAATACGACAATAGCTAAAACTCTTTTCTCTCTCAAGCCCGGAAATTACAGCAAACCAATAAAAGTCCTTAAGGGCTATTTTATAATCAAACGCGGTAATCTGAATTACAACGATATGTTATCCCACCTTAAAGAAGGCTACATAAAAACAGAAAAAGCAAAAATCATTAAAGAGCTAAAAGCAAAAGCGAACATTCAGGACTAATCCTGTTTCACCTGTTTCATATATCTTCTTCCGGTACTTTAGAACGAAGCTTTTTTTTCTTTGAACGTTTGCGTTTTACCTCAAGGATTTTTTCCTTCGCTCTCTTTGACCTCTTGCGTTTCTGCCTGCGAATCTTCTCAATCCGTTTTCTTTCTTCCGATAATTCTCCGAGAATGTAAGATTCAATCTTTTTCAGAAGAAGTTGACGCGCAATATAACGATTTAATGCCTGTGAACGCTCCCTCCGGCACTTAACTTCTATTCCTGTCGGGATATGTTTTAAATACACACATGTAGATGTTTTGTTGACTTTTTGCCCTCCAGGGCCAGCTGATCTTATAAACTTTTCGATTATATCCGACTTACTCACACCAAGACTGGACATTTTTTCATCAAGCGCTTTCTGTTTATCTAATCCGATTCCAAAGTCAGGCATAACTCAACTCTCCATTCTCGAGTAAAAATTCAATTCGGTATTTGTGTATATTATGAAACAATTATGACTATAGATCAAAAAAAGGTTAGGTAGTCACAACTTGAATTCCACAAAATGCCTGTCCTTGAAGTTCCTAGTCCCCTTCCCTAAACTTTTCCGTATAGTTTGCGCAACTCATCTTTCGCCTGTTCAAGGATGCTCGCTTGCTCCCTATCCAAGTTCTTACCAGCACGGTTGGTATAAAACACAAGCATTGACATGGCAGAACGATAAGGAGAAGCCTTACGACGCCTACTGGAATCCGCTGACTTCTTAAGGGACAGGGCAATCTTTTTCGGGCTTTTCCAAGTAAAGACCCCTTTTCTCAAATCAAGGGCATTACTCTCTTCTGTAACTTTCTGAGACCACCTTATAGAAGGTGAGGAGTGAAATTTGCCGGCCATCCCCGTTACCTTTAGTCAGGACAGTGTCCTAATTTAAAAATTCCTATATTCTCTAAAATTCGCACTTTATGTTATTATAGTACAATTACGAATTTTAAGTAAGAAAGTCTTTAATTTGGCAATTGTAGACTTCTAATGCCCGTGATAAAATTAATTAATAATAACATAAATTTATAACAAACAGGACATTCGTCTATTAATAGGTGGAGACAAGCATTAAGATGCAAGATGAGACAAGAGGACATAACGGATTTACGTTGATTGAATTGCTGGTCGTAATTGCAATAATCAGCATTCTTGCGGGTATTCTTTTACCTGCAGTACAAGCTGTCCGGGAATCAGGCAAAAAAACTCTTTGCACAAACAATTTGAAACAGTTGGGATTCGCATTTGCAATGTATTTAGATGAATATGATGAAACATTCCCGGTACTAAACGCAATGGGTGCTGGCCGCTGGTATGTAAAAATACTTTCCTATGTAAACAATGATGAAGATATTTTTAGATGTCCCTGCCATCCATCAGAAATAGCAGATTATAATTTCAGCCTGGGGCAAATATCCTATGGGTACAACGGATTTAATGGAGAATTTAATGACGGGATAGAGCGACACCGCTTTTCAGATATAGCAGACCCAAGCGAAACTCTAATACTTACAGATACAAACGATGCCGGATGGATGGTAGATCCCTTTCCGGTAAATATGGGTATTGGCCATGCAGGAGGGGCAAATATTCTGTGGGCGGATTTTCATGTAAGCTGGATGAAAGCCGAGAATATAACAAACAAATACTTTACAAGGGCAAGAGATTAGAAACAAAACACTTAATTTTGTTGAAAAAATAAGGAGGCAGAAAATGACAGTTGATATATTGCGTGGGGTACTTGGATGGTGCGCTGTAATTAACATGGGAGTATTACTGTGGTGGTTTCTCGTCCTGGTGTTTGCTCACGATTGGGTTTATCGGATGCATAGCAAATGGTTCAAGATCTCTGTTGAAACGTTCGATACAATTCATTATGCTGGCATAGCTTTTTTTAAAATAGTTATATTTGTTTTTAATATTATTCCGTATTTTGCGTTACGGATTGTTGAATAAAATCATAATAAACTATTTTTTAGTGGTGCCCCAACTAGGACTCGAACCTAGGACCCACTGATTAAGAGTCAGTTGCTCTACCAACTGAGCTATTGGGGCGTTATAAGAATTTGCATTTTATATAATGAGAAGTGAAAAGACAAGGAAAATTTGAATTTGTAACCCTAAAGTTAAAACCGCACACTAAAAACTTTTCATTTCGTCTTAGTCAGAGGGAAAACCACCGATATCAAAATAACACAGATACCAACGATTACCATGAGAATGCCTCCAAAAAAACTCACCATTATAAGCTGAAAAATTCCCAACAGTACCAAAATTATGCCAAATACAAACAATATCACTCTTGCGCCATAATCCTGTTTCGAAGAATTTAGATGGCCTAACTTCATATTTTTACTCCTGTACGCAGGAAACTCACCTGCTGATAACAAACATCCCATACCTGCAAAGAAGATTTGCAAGGAATCCGGGTTTTTCTCTATCGAGAGATTTAAAATAATATTCTTTCTCTATTCTTATTCCTTCCTTCGCGCAAAACTCTTTAAAATCTTTAATAGTCAAATGACGGATATTCGGAGAATTAAACCAGTCATAAGGGAGTTCGTTCGATTTAGGCATCCTTCCCCCGAAAAAGAGCATTTTCCTTATTCTCCAGTGCCCGAAGTTAGGCAGAATAACAATTCCTTTCCTGCCCACCCTCAGCATCTCATTCAGTACTTCTCTGGGTTTATGAACCGCCTGCAAAGTCTGGGAACATATAACAAAATCATACGACTTATCAGGATAATCTGATAAACCTTCGTCAATATCTCCATGAATTACCGGCACACCAACTCTTGAACATTCTTTTATTTTTTCAGTGTCTATTTCAACACCCTGAATACTCGCGTCTTTCAAAGAATGGAGTTTTTTAAGAAGTATGCCATCACCACACCCAAGGTCAAGGACCTTTGCCCCTTTATGGATAAGCGACGCAATTATCTTATGGTCTGTTCTTAAAGTTTCCATTACTTACTTCCTTTATATTCGCTAAAAAAGAACTTACAATCTCTTTAAGCTCACCTATTTCAGTCTTAACAAGAAAAGAATCATGCCCGCTCTCTGCCGCTATATTATAATAAGTCACAGGAATATTATTAGCTTTTAAAGCCCTTACAATATCCTTTGACTGACTGGCAGGAAACAGCCAGTCAGAAGTATAAGAAACTATTAAAAACTTCGACTTAACCCCTTTAAAAGCATTCTCAAGCGCTCCATAATCTTCATAAAGATTATACCCATCCATTGCCTTAGACAGATAAAGATAAGAATTAGCATCAAACCTTTTCCCAAAAGAATCTCCCTGGTAGGACAAATAGCTTTCAATCTCATACTCATCCTGCGTAAAGTCAACACCCGCCGCCGGGGAAGAATTATTTTTACCTTTTACCTTCCTGCCAAACTTCTGCTCAATAACATCTTCGCTCAAATAGGTTATATGACCTATCATCCTGGCTATAGCCAATCCTGTTTCAGGATTCTTGCCTGTTCCATAATAGTTTCCATTACACCAATCAGGGTCAGACGTTATGGCTTCCCGTCCAACTGCATTGAAAGCAATCCCCTGAGCGCTAAGCTTAGCCGAAGATGCTATTGAAATTGCAGCGTCCACAAAATCAGGATAATCTACGGCCCACTGGAGAACCTGCATACCACCGAGGGAACCCCCGATAACCCCAAGAATTTTTTTAATCCCTAAAAAATCCATTAACTTCTTCTGAGCATTTACCAGGTCTTTAATCGTTAAAGGAGGAAAAGTTGTCGCATAGGGTTTACCTGTTTTTGGATCTATTGAACTCGGGCCTGTCGAACCTTTACAGCCGCCGATTATATTTGAACAAACCACAAAATATTTTTCGGTATCTATCCCCTTTCCGGGACCGACAAATATATCCCACCACCCAGGCTTTTTATCCTCAGGAGA
>JAGLRQ010000012.1 GCA_023136205.1 Candidatus Auribacterota bacterium | reverse complement strand
CTCTTCCTTCTTCGCCCTTTTTGCACTTTCCTTTATATAACCTTTCATTTCAGGGTCTTTGCTAATTTTTAATGCTTTCTGCCACTCTTTTTTTGCTTCCTTTAATTTACCTTCCTTATGAAGAATATTTCCTTTTTCAAAATGTTTTTTGACTTCATCTTCTCTTTTCCGATTGCGGTCGTTAATTTTCCCTTCTTCTATCTCATTTTCAACCTTCTTTATATTTTTTTCTGTCTCCTTTATAAGCTGCTTTAGATTCAGGGTATAATTTCGGGTTTTAGTTTTTCCAAAGGATATATCATCTTTATTCAAATCTTCCTGAGCATAATTTAAAGGAACGCAACCAAAAAGGGCAACCACTACTATAGTCGGTATAATAGTTTTTCTCAAAAACCTTATAATCTGTTTCATTCTTTTCCCTCCCACCTGGATTCTGTAATTATTCTGGCCCACAATTCTTTTACTTTTGCCAACCCGCCCTCATTGTAAAGTTCTGAAACAAGTTTATTATAACTTCTGAGATTTTCATCTAACTTAATACACTTTGTTATATAGTTAACCGTTTTATCATATATCATTTCGTGAGTATATAATATTTTTTTATAATATTTCTTCGCTTCTTCCAATCTCCCGCTCTCTTGCGCGGCACGGGCTAAAGAAAAACAATTATTCAATTCCTTCATAACTTCACTGCCGGGCTTTGCCAGTACATCGTAAACCAGCGCCAGTGTCCACCGATGTATTTTCCGCCTTAGTTTTTTCTGTTCAGCGCGTTCTACCTCTTCGTTTGTACGTTCATAGAGTTTACCTGTTATTCTGACAAAAGGGCCATGGGCAGTATAATCAAGGTGTGTTAAATCATCGTTAAAATCCGTAAAGTTATATCCAACACCAACTTGGACAAAATCCCCTATGTCTTTGTTTATTTCAATCAAAGCACCATGTTTCTGATCTTTTGCTTCTTTCTGGCCTAAAATCCTATATTCACCTGCTAACTGCCAGCCATCACCTATGTTGTAACCAAGCCTGTTTATCCAGAGCCATGTTGAGGCTTTTGTAAAATCAAACCCGGCTACTCTTTCTTCCCCCATTCTGTAAGCAAGTTTTTCTGTTAACCGCAACCTTGGAGTTAAATCAATAACAGCCTCCCCTGCCAATATATGAGCCCTTTCTTTTTCAATCCCGTCAATATCTTCCTGTGAAATAGCCGCATCATTTTCTAAATAGGAATATTTAGTTAATAGATTAAGCCAGTCAAATTGGGCAGGCCTGTAAGCTGTTCCAAACACCAGTTCTTTATACTGTGCTTCAACCGAATCCGCGGCAACATCTTTAGTCTGGGATAAATTTGCCTTGGCAAAAAGTGTTGTATCACGATGAAGTTTTCTCTCAAGGGCACTATATGAAAGATACTGTCTCTTGCTTACATCCCCTCTGTCAAAACGAAGCTCTATTTTAGTTGATGCTTTAAGTTTTAGTTCACCGGTTTTTTCATCTTTATCAACAAAACCCAATCTTAAAGTACCGGCATTTCTCATCGTCTCGGTTCCATCATGGTTCTGGATAATACCGCGTTCAAAAGTTGTTGCAGCAGCCCATCTATTATTAATGGCGCCTGACAAACCGAAGATATTTGAATTGGATATTTCCGTAGAACTCTCAGAATATTGTTCTCCAAAAGTAGCTTCTAACCTCTTACCGTCTTTTTCTCTTGCCAATCCAACATCTGTACCATAACTCTTTTTGTCCCCGGAAACAGCAACCGTTTTGTCTGTGACTAACTCTATTCCATTCCCCATTTCTTTCTTCGAGCCAAAAGTAAGGGATGAGGTTTCACCGTCAATAGTAGAATCAGTTACAGCATAAGTAGTGTGAATTTCAGTTTTATCATCCGTCTTTGCGCTCGCGCCTAAAGATACAGAGTCACTGCTTTCTCCTGCCGCATAATCAGCTCTCGTATAATCACCGGAAATTTTTATCTTGTCATTTACATCAGTCGTTGCTCCAATACTCGAGGAAATACCATCATTGCCAACAGTCCCTTTGCCGCGCAAAGATAACCAGTCAAACATCCTCGCTTTAACACCAGCTGTAGTCTGATAATTAGCCTCCCCTTTAAGCGCTGCCTGCTGTTCTAACGACACATCTACTTTTTCAGTCAATTCATAATCCGCTCTTATAGCAACAATATCGCCTTTAGTATTAGTTTCAGAGTCAAACTCATTCTTGCGCTCGGTTACCGCCTGATGGCGGTATTCACCGGTTAGTTTCAGTCTATCCATATCATGAACAACCTGAGCCAAGGTTGTTTCAGTCTTCTTTGCGCCAACCTGGAGCCGGGCCTGAAGATTACCGCCATCAATTAATTTCTGGATGTCATGTGATAGGATTAACCTTGTCCTCTTAAAAATATCATATGCAAAACCAAAGCCAATAAGTTCTTTGCCTTGCTGCGAGCTTGTAGCCGAAGTCGAAAAATTATCATCTATCCGTTTATAATAACCGGTCAGGCCAAGTCTGTTATCAAACAAATGGGCTTCCCCTTTTAACCCGTAAGCTTCACCTCTGGTATCTTCTTTTGTAGCAAGCTCGATAAAGTTTAACCCGCCGTCTGTGGAAATGAAACTCCTCTCTGCCTCCGCTTTAGTCTCGGCATATTCTGCGGTTAACTTTATATCCTTGCCTAAATGCAGCGTTGCATCCACTCCCCTTAATTCATAATTTTCTTCCATCAGCTCTTCTTTAACATAGGTCCCACCCACACTTAAATAGTCACCCAGTGCAGCTTCAGCCCGAGCACCAACAGATGTCTGATCAGTATAATCTTTCACTTCATATTCATAATCTACAACTACATAAACATGGTTGCCATCCAGAAGGTGGGTAGATATTATTGAATTCGATTCAGTTATGTAACTTAACGGCTGCCAGAAAATAATTCGGCCATTCTCATAATCTATCTCATAGTCAGAACCTTCTCTCATTTTCTCTGAAGCTAAAACAAGGCCGGTAATCTTATCTCTGACTTCTATCTCAACCTTCTGAGAACCTTCAATAACATCCTTGTTTTTAAGGTAATAAAGCGATCCTCCCGTACCTGTAAACTCGTTATGCGCGGACTTCTGTTTGGCTTCAGCATAAAAAACAACTAATTTTGTATGAGGTTCACCAAATTGCGTGGCAGACGTCGTCTCAAGATGGACTTTGCCACCGTAAAGTGTCCGGCTGAATTGAGCAAACTCCGTATCAGTAAAAGCTGTATTGTAGTTACCCCATATAACCGAGGATTTATCCCATTCAATTAAAAGATATAATGTCCCCTGGGTATCCGCAGCTTTATAGTCAGCCGATGAACTATCTCCGTAAATAGGATAGTATTTGTTTGGATCCAGATTCCTGAATAGTTCTTTCTTATGTCTTTCGGTATCCAGGCTCGACGTAATAAGGAACTTACCAAGAACTTTCCCTTTTAAATAATAAGCTAATTTACCTTCATACCAGAATCCTTCTTTAAATTTATCATCGTGCGATACCGGTTCAATGTTTCCGCTGTTAAAAGTATAACCTGCCTTAGCATCCCCCATACCTACAAAGAACAAATAATCATCTCCAACCTTAATGTGTTGTGAGTAACTTTCAGGTGGAACAGACGAGCCTTCCGCTGATGTTTTTGGTTCTATAATACTTCCTTCAATATTTTGATCTCTCTCAGATTTAAGTTTTATATCATACCGGCCGTCAGGTAAAATTATCTCAACCTGCGGAGGTTTATCATACGCAAATCCTTCCAGCAGATCTTTCGCCGCCAATCCTTCGCTTCCTGTAACCGGTATCTCAGCCTGAACCTCGCCTGATTTCATAACCCGGATACTGTCTGAAGATTCCAGGCCATGGATTTTTATTGTTTCTCCTTTTATTTTAATTGTCTGTTTTTCTAAATTATTCGTCCTGCTCTCTTTTTCTAACCATTCTTCATATTTGGTTGAGAGGTCAAATTCCTTTTCCAACGTTTCATCTTCCTTGTTCGCGGCTCCCGTTACTCTTAACCTGTAAACATAATTTTTACCTGTCCTTTCGGGATCATCCACTATTAACTCTTTATCATCCGTCATACCATCCCAATAAATAGGGCCAAAAATATTATCTTTTGTACCTCTAAATGTTTTTACAACCCATTTTGTATCTTTATCCAGTATTTCCAGCGTCCATTTCTTTATAAATAAGTTATAATTGGTAAAAATCCTGAATTCATATTCACCCTTCAATTTACCGGTTTCTATTTTTAGTCTACCGGCAACATTAAGACGGGGAAGAGGTCTCGACCTTTCCTGAGCAACTACAAAAGGCGCTTTAGCCCTGCTCATAGCTTGCGACTCACCTGTGTCCATCAGGGTAGAACATGTTACCCCAAAGTTTACCTTGGTAAGGAGCCCGGGAGTAATATCCGCTATAACAACTTTATCCGTAGTTAAATAAGCTCCGTCAGGAAGAGTTTTTTCATTTAATCTAAAAAGATGTCTTCCGGGAATTATGGCCTGCAGGTGATACTTGCCGTCTTTACCCGTAGTTACAATTGTACCGTCTTCCATTACAATCTGTACATTAGCAATCCCTGACTCTGTTGTCCGTGGACTGTGGACTGTAGACTGCCTGTCCTTTGAAGCCCGAAGGGCGTAGGGGGACGACGAATCTTGTCTGCCATTCTCATTGTGATCCCAGAATACTTTGCCAATAACAACAGCTAAATCAAAAAGCGGGTCAAAAACGACCTTAACTGTTTCTGTTGCAATATTGGATATGATCACGGAATTTGCACCCGATTTCGCGAACGCTTCATTTTTATAATAACCGGTTGTTACTCCGGTACCTACAACCAGTTGATATTTTAGGGCCCGGGCCTGGCCCGATTCTACTGTGTCAATATTAAATGTAAGCGGCCTGTTACCCGTAGGATCGGATATGCGTTGACCATCCAAAATCGTTTTACCATCTATATATTTAAAGCCGGGTGGAATCTTGTCTTCTATATATACATTGCTGATATCACTCGCGGTGGCATTTTCTATCGAAACCGTATAAGTTACAATGTCACCAATAGCTGCTTCCTCTTTGTTCGCGTCCTTTTTTATCGTGAGCAGGTTAACTCCAGGATCCATCGGATGGTCCATCTCTATTACTACGCCGGCTACAGTAAATTCTTCTCCCCTGGAACCCGGGGTAACTATGGTTCGCGCGAAAGGAAGTTCCGCATCTGTTTTAGCGGTCGGATATGCATATCCATTAGCAGTTATTGTAATGTAATAATCGCCGTTTATACAATTGTATGAGTACGCTCCGTCAACTCCGGTTGTCTGGGGATTAGTGTCCGCGGCATCTATCTCAATACCGGATGTACACTCTACTCCCGCCGAAGTATATATGGTAACTACCGCTCCCTGAATCGGACTATCGCTTACAGAATCAAAAACTACACCGTAGGGATCAACACGCAGGAATGTCCAGTTGGTATTACCTGTCGAATCAATGGAATTATAAGCCGTCGACGCGGTAGTCCCCGCTGTACAATCCTTTAAATCAACATATATTATTGTCTGAGAGCCAGCAGGAAAATCTAAGATATAACTGTTATTATCCGCTGTAGAATGCAAAGTTATTTTAGTGGCAGAATCCTGGCCGTCCACTGTTAAAGTATTATCTACCGTTTGTGTGGTTCCAGCAGTAACATTAATTGTTTTGCCGGCTGTAGTACAACTCAAATCATAGAAGGTGGTATCATTGGCGATGGTGGAAACCGCGGCCGTGTCAAAGATAACCGTGCCGTCTGAATGCGTAAAGATCCCACCGGCATGAGACCAATTGGCGGCTACATTAAAATCACCGCTGGGGGCAATAAGCTCCCCGCCCGTTATACTAACCGCTCCATTAGCATCTATTGCTCCCGAGGTAAAAGTACCGGTGCCTCCCGATACAGTTAATGTCCCATCTACCCGGGTTATATTCGCACCAACTGTGTATATACCATCGGATAAAGTCATATTGCCCGACGTTGTAAAGTTATCAGTCCCACAGGAGATAATCCCATCATAACCAGATTGAACATTCAATACCGCTATAGACACAACAGCATCAAGGGTACAGTTAAAGTCACTTCCATTATCAAATACAGCAGTATCTCCGGCAGTGGGATAATCCGCCCCGCCTCCACCACCGGAAAAAGATGACCAGTTGGCATTGGTATCCCAATCGCTGTTACCCGCCGCTACCCAGTATCTCGTAACATTGCCAAATACCCAATGAGGATCAGGATCACCGTCGTCATTTCCTCCACTGTTTATTGAAATATTGGCTGTTATATTGTTAGTACTCGCCGCGGAATCTTTTACATTTACATATGTTACCGTCTGAGAACCCCCCGTAACATTAAAAATAAACTGTGTTCCCGCGCTGTCACTGATTATAGTTATCTCACTTCCCGCAGCCCCGCCGTCAAGGTTTAATCCTGCCGCTCCCGTTATGGTATAGGTATCCCCCGCGTTAAACGTAAGTTTGCTATTGCCTGTCGTATCATTGAAAGTCTCGGTCGTAAAAGCATCCGCGAAGATAACTCCGTCAGCATGAGAATTAGAAACAGTTATGATATTATAAGTCTCGGTATCGCTTGTCAGGGTTTGACCAGCGGCAGTTCCATCAAAAGTTACCGTCGAAGATCCACAGGTAAAAGCACCGCCCGTATTATCCCAGTTGCCTTCAAGGTAAATATTGGCAGATGTTCCGGCGACATCAATAGCATTATCGTTATCAATATTGCCGGTAATATCGATAACATTGCTGTTATGGTCCAAATTAATAGTCCCTGCATTGGTAATATTAACCGCTTTTAAAGTAGAATTGCCGACTAAGGTAATGGCGCCATTTGCGGCTGTTGAAACATTCTGCCCGGCAGCATCAATCTCCCCGCCATCAGAAATAGTAACAACACCACTGGTTACAGTAAGCGTGCCTCCCGAACACGCAGCCTTGTTATCGTTAGTTGTAAACTCTGTGTTTGCGTCACCATTTAATGTTATAGCATCAAAGGTGCAGTCGCCGGAAAGTCGAATGTGTTCGTTGCTGCCCAAGGTTACGGTGGAAATTTGACAGTCAATATCGCTAAGATAAAGAACCTGCCCATTTGTGCCTATATCAAAATCGTTGCCGCTAATAGTTTCATCACCATTAACGCCATCTATGGTAGCCGTATTCACCCCATCAGTCCAATCAACGTCAATAAAACCGCTATTCGTAGTTGTAATAGAAGTATCTATAGTAAGAGTTAGATTCTCAGATGAGGCTTTTAACTCAAGCTCACCGGTTCCTCCCGGGGAACCTATTATTACAGAACCTGTTAATGTCCCGTTTTTCAGGAATCTCAGAATGCCATCTGTTATTGTCGTTGTACCGCTTATCGTAAATCCTGAATAATCTACTAAAAATGTCCCGTTACTTTGCAAATAGTTACCATCTATGATAATGGCACCGCCCTCCCAATATGCCTGCAGTTCGGCTAACCCTGACATTGTAAAATCATTAAAATGATTAAGGCTATTATCTGAATTTCCACGCAACTGTTTAGTGGCTGAGCCGGTCCATTCAAAGGTGCCTGAATTACTGAATTCCCAGGCGTGGCTGCTATTTAAATATATGTGGTCATCAACCTTTACAAGTGACCCGCTATTTGCGGAAAAACTTCCTTGATTGTTAAAGCCGCTGTTTGCAACAGTAATTGTCTTATTTGCCGCAAGTATTAGCTGACCGTCTCCGGCAACAGCCCACCCATTTATATCACACCAATTATTCACTGTTATATCAGCATTGATAGTTGTTTTAGCATCAGGATGCGGGTCGGCCTGCCCATGATTGGTATCACTGCTTTCCATAAATTTATGAAAGGTAATGGTCCCACCGCCCGTGTTGGTGATCGTCTTTGAGGCAGTCCCTATCATAGCCGTATAAGAGGCGCTCTGATTTATCGTTCCTGTGCCGCTTAAGGCAATGTCGCCGTTGCATTGCATTGCGTTTGATGTTGTGAATGTTCCCGCCGTAATCGTCAAAGCACCGTTGTCAGTTCTTCCCGGATAAAACTCATTGGATATACTCCACGCCGCATTAGTCAAATCCAGGGTAACAGCATCGCACAGGAAGGTTCCAGAGGAAGAAAATGTGCCGCTATAGCCGGCGGTTACAGTAAAATCACCCTGGTCTAAATCGAAGGCGTCAAGTGTGCAATTAACGGCGCCAGCGTTAAATGTAACGTCGTCGTCTGCTACCGGAGCCACATCGCCCACCCAGTTTGCCGCTGTGCTAAAATTGTTATCAGGAGCTGCATCACCATCCCATGTGTGCAAATCAGCGTAGACATTCGCAGGCAAAACCAGTAAAAACACCCATATAAAAAACAAAAAGATGGGATATTTCCCCATCTTTCCATTAGAACACCTTTTTTTAACAGCAGTTATTGTGTCGTTAAAGCAATAGTTAAACATTTTTATTGCCTTATCTATCCATATTTTTTTGTTTTTCTATATCTTTTTCAGTGTATTCACACTGGCCATCAAAGGCATTTCTTCATAATATCTACGTCAATTAATATAAAAACTTCGTTTTATTATATCGATGCTGTCTATATTTATCAAGATTTGCTTATGGTTATCTATTGTTGACATTGGTTTGGAATAAAAAGTTTTTTGGCCAGGATTAGCGTTGGTTTAATATCCCAAAAAACACTAATCCCTTTTTAATTATTGATCTGGTTTAACTGTTCATCTATTTGTTTATTTCTTTCATTGTAAATTTTTTTAAGTTTTTGCTTTGTCCTTTTTACCAGGGGAAGCTTGTGTATTGCCGGCTCATCATCTTCATCAGCCTGCTCAACTTTTTTTCCCGCTTTCTCAGGTTCTCCTTTTTCCTCCGGAGATAAATAACAGCCCTGGGCTGCAATTAAAATACACAACACCGGAAAAATACTACTTAAGTTTTTCAAGAGCTTCACAAGCCGCATTGCTTTCAGCCTCTTTCTTTGATGGCCCCTTACCCTTTCCCAACAGTTTGCCATTTATCTCTACCTGAACAATATATTCCCTCCTATGTTCGGGGCCAAGCTTATCCAAAACCGTGTAAACCGGAAGTTCCGCGTATTTTGCCTGGGCAAATTCCTGGAGCTCATTTTTCGCGCCGTGGTTATAAAAATCAATCCCTTCTTTTATGTGTTTTTTGAATTTATTTATTATCCACTCTTCTGCCGCGGAATAACTGCTGTCCAGATAAATAGCCGCTATTAAAGCTTCCAGCCCGTTAGCCAGGTTAGATTCCCTTGTTCTGCCTCCGCTTTTCTCCTCACCCTTCCCCATCTTGAGGAATGTTCCCAGATTTAATTCAGAAGAGACCAACGCGAGCACCTTCTTCGACACAACAAATGATTTTAGAAATGAGAGTCTTCCTTCATCCATATCGGTAAACTCTTTAAAAAGAGCCGCGGCCACAGCACACCCTAGAACTGAATCTCCAAGAAATTCCAGGCGCTCGTTGCAATCTTCTACCTCATCCTGATTTTCATTTTTATAAGATTTATGTATTAAGGCAAGAGCTAAAAGAGATTTGTTTCTAAACGAATAATTGATAGTTTCTTCAAATTTCAGGTAAGTTAAATCCCGTACAGTCATTTATTTAGTTGTACTCTTTTCTTTTTAAATTTAAAAAAACTTTTAAACCTTTTTTTTACAAAAACATATCCCTCCTTACCCGCAAGGTAAATGCCCGATAGCAAAAGAATCCAGGAAATACCGTATATTACAAAACAGACCACTCCTATGAAATATTTTTTTGCCGCGAAGCAAGCAAGAGCCGCGATAAAAAAAGGCTGTCCCAAAAAAACCGATATCGTGATAATGACAACACCCGCAACAAACCTTTTTCCCTTTTGCTTACTACCGTTTAAAAATCCGTCTTTACCATCTCTGGTTTTTGAAATCTTTATTTCCTCTTCACTTAAAAGATTTCCCGGCGGAACAAAAACTTCCGTGTTTTCAGTCAAAACAGACCCGCATGCCAGCCTCCACCCAGATAGAACATCCTTTTCATCAAACTTATCTCTATCCTTCGAAGTTGGTTCGATACTTCCCGATAAAACCTTTATACCACACCTGCCGCAAAGACCTGCCCCCCCGCAGGGATACATTATTTCAATCCCATTTTTCTGGAGCACATCTCTAAAAGACTCTCCTTTCTTAAAAGGGATTTTTTTGCCAAGAACTTTTAGATATAGCTGACTTTTATCGCTTTGCATATTTTAAAGACAGTATCTGGTCCCCTCCGGGAAGGCTACGCTACGCTACGCACTATCTTGTGAATTGTATTTCGTATTTAGTGAATAGTTTTTCTCGATTCACCATTCACTATTCACGATTCACTGCTTTTTAGATTTTTCCTTCTCTCGAAAGCTTAATATAATTCATGCAGTATTCGTCCTTACCGGCAAGTGCTTCCTGAGCTGCAACAAGCCCTATAAGCTCCTTATCCAGCGGATTGCAAATAACCGCATCTACTCCAAGAATCATCATCATAACAAGAAAAGCTCTATTAATAATCCCCCTGTTGGGAAGGCCAAAGGATACATTGCTAAGGCCGCACAAAAGATGAATACGAGGATATTTCTCCCTGAATAACTTCACAAAGCCAAGAATATCAGCAAGGCCGGCCATGCTTGTGCTAAGAGGTTTTACCATCGGATCAACAAAAATTCTGTTATCATCTATCCCATTATTTTTTAATTTTCCAATAAGGCCATGAGCAATTTTCATTTTCGATGCCGTGTCATCCGGCATATTACCATCTTCAATCAGAAGGGCAATAACAGGGCATTCAAATTCCTTAACAAGGGGAAGAATTCCATCAAATCTTTTCTTTTCCAGCGAAATAGAATTTATGAGCGCGGGTTTGTTAAGAACACCAAGCCCGGATTCAACAACCTTGGGATTGGGGCTGTCAATAGACAAAGGAATATTCAGGTCTTTACTTATTGTTTCAACAACCCAGGCCATATCTTCGGGTTCAGTTTTAATAAATGTCCCTACGTTAACATCAATGTAAGAAGCCCCTGCCTCTTCCTGTGATTTTGCCAGATTTGACAAAAAGTCTCCATCCCTGTTTTTCACGGCTTCCGCGACACTTTTCCTACTTGTATTAATTTTTTCGCCTATTATAATCATGTTTTTTT
>JAGLRQ010000119.1 GCA_023136205.1 Candidatus Auribacterota bacterium | reverse complement strand
AGGGTATCAAGAACAGTCGTCTGATGAAGCCCGCCCAGAAGAAGCCTTGTTGAATCTGCCTTGGGGTCACATCCCACAACCATAATCTTTTTGCCCATTTCAACTAATCCGGCTACTATATTTTGGGTTGTTGTTGACTTCCCAATGCCGCCTTTTCCGTAAATCGCAATTTTTCTTGTCATTTCCTAACACCTCCAATATTTTTATTCCTGCCTTCTTATAAAAAAAGGCGCCTAATCTAATGCTTACACAGCACTAAATCAGGCGCCTGCGCCTTCGAAAACTACACTGTACTAATTGAAATTCCCAAAAAAAACGGCGTCTTTCCAGACGCCCCTTTGCCAATTCGTTTGCACAAACTTTGTGCTTACTGATTACTTATATATCCTATATCTAAATCCCTGTCAAGAAAAATTTTCTATTTTTTTTATTTTCTATCAAATTTATACTCAATGCGTAAGCAAAAAACTTTCTTATCTGTGTGCCGTACTATGATAGAATACAAATGTACCCGTTCAAAAATTGGAAAGGGATTGGTAACAAAATGACAAAAAGACTGATTAACAGAGAAATAAGGAAATCTTTAGAGAATAAAGAGTTTATCAATGTAGGAACGTGTGATTTTGACGGCAGAGCAAACGTTGCTCCTAAGTTTTTATTGAAGATTGAAAACGATTATATCTACTTGGCAGATTATGTAATAGGCAGAACCTGGAGGAATTTAAAGGTTAACCCTAAAATTTCCCTCTCCACTGTAAACATGGATACGCTTACAGGGTATCAGATAAATGGCCCGGCGGAAATAATAGATAAAGGTTCCGAATACAAGAAACTGGTGGAAGAGTTTCGTGAAAAAAGAATACAGCTTTCTGTCGCCCGAGTCATTGAAGGGGTGCGGACAAAAGAAAAACACAGCACTTTTCAAACTGCCTTTTCTGAAAAAGTAGTCCTATTTAAAATTAGGGTAGAAGAGATTGTAGAGATTGTTCCCAGCGGAGAATTGAAGAGAAAAAGATAAACCAAGTTTTAAAAGGACGCGCCACAGGGAAAATTATATTAAAGCAGAAACAGAGAATCCAGAGCAAAGTACAAGCAAATTATCATTATCTCCTATTCCGTCCTTCCAAATCTTTTTTTCTCGGCTTCCGCTTTATAGGAGTTGGGTATATTCCCGTAAAGCAGGCGTTACAAAACTCTTTTCCGGGAATCTGCATTGACTTAAGCATTCCTTCCAGGCTTAAATATTTCAGAGAGTCAACACCAATAAATTTTCCAATCTCTTTTTCGCTTAACCTGAAAGCTATGAGCTCTTTTTTGGTGGGAAAATCTATACCGTAATAACAAGGGGAGACAAGGGGAGGACAGCTGATTCTCATATGAATCTCTTTCGCGCCGGCTTTCCTCAGAGCCCTTACCCTTCCTTTTGAAGTGGTTCCTCTTACAATAGAATCTTCAACAATAATAATTCTTTTGTCTTTTATTATCTCCCTTACCGGATTAAGTTTTACCTTTACCTTAAAATCACGCGACAACTGCGAAGGCTGAATAAAAGTCCTGCCGACATAATGATTTCTAACCATAGCCATCTCAAGGGGAAGATCCGATTCTTCCGCGTAACCAAGCGCGGCAATCGTTCCCGAATCGGGAACAGGCATTACAAAATCCGCGTCGACGGGATATTCTTTCGCGAGCGCCCGGCCCAGGTTCTTTCTCGTTTCATATACACTGCCCATAAAAATAGAACTGTCCGGACGGGCAAAATATATATTCTCAAAAATACAAAAAGCGTGCTTTTCACCTTTCGCAAAATCTATGGATTTAACTCCTTCACTATCTATTCTTACTATTTCTCCGGGCTCGATATCCCTGATGTAAGACGCCCCCATAATATCCAGCGCGCAGGTTTCGCTCACCAGAACATAAGCCCCGTCAATTTTTCCAAGACAAAGGGGTTTAAAACCCCGCGGATCTCTCATCCCAAAAAGACAGTTATTCGCCATCATTACAAAGCTGTACGCGCCTTTGAGCTGGAGCAGTGACTTTTTAAACCTCTCTTCAATACTTTTGTCAGCATCCTTGACCAGCAGGTGCAGAACAATTTCACTGTCCATGCTGGTCTGAAAAATTGACCCTTCATTTTCAAGCTGTACTCGAAGTTTTTTCGAATTGGTTAAATTCCCGTTATGAGCAACAGACAGATAACCTCTCTTATTATGTACTGTAAACGGCTGAGCGTTTCTTATATCGCTGGTTCCCGTAGTGGAATACCTGACATGGCCTACAGCCAGATTTCCCTTAAGTCTTTTTAGCTCTGCTTCTTTGAAAACATCCCCCACCAGGCCCATTCCCTTGTGAGAACAAACTTTTTCGCCGTTAAACGAGGCAATACCGCATGACTCTTCACCTCTGTGCTGAAGCGAGTAAAGAGCAAGGTAGGCCAGCCGAGCGGCATCCTTATGGCCAAATACTCCAACCACTCCGCAACTGTCTTTTATAGCCGAGGGACTTTTCATATGTATTCCTGTATCGGTTTCACCGAAATATCCTCTTTTATCACCATTTCAATCCCATTAACCGCTGCCTGAGCGCCCTGCAAAGTTGTAATACAGGGGATTGCGTGCATTGCTGCGGTGCTTCTTATAGATCTCATATCTGATTGGCTTTTTTGTCCCGAGGGAGTATTAATTATAAGTTTAATTTCCCCCGCCCGCATCAGGTCAATAATACTATCCTCCTTACTGCCAATTTTGTGGACAGTTATGGTTTTAAGCCCGCTTGTTCTTAAAACCTTTGTCGTTCCACTCGTTGAATAAATCTCAAAGCCAAGATCCACAAGTTTTTTGGCAATAAAAACAATTGCTCTTTTATGTTCATCAGCAACACTTATAAAGACCTTCCCTGATTCCGGCAAACCGACTCCGGCAGATAATTGAGATTTTGCGAATGCCATACCGTAATCCGCGTCTATCCCCATTACCTCACCCGTTGATTTCATCTCCGGCCCAAGAACTATATCAACACCGGAAAATTTTGAAAAAGGCAATACCGATTCTTTTACAGCGAAATGAGAGATTATCTTTTCCTTTAAAAGTAATGCTTTAGGAAGTTTGTTTCCGGCCATAACTCTCGCGGCAATCTTGGCCAGCGGCACACCTGTAGCTTTGCTTACAAAAGGCACTGTTCTTGATGCCCTGGGATTTACTTCAAGAACATATATTATATTTTTCTTTACCGCGAATTGAATGTTTATAAGTCCGATTACAACAAGCTCTTTCGCGAGAGCCCTGGTATGCTCTTTTATTCTTTCAATTATTGAATCACTTATGGTGTGAGGGGGTAAAACACAGGCTGAATCCCCTGAATGTATCCCGGCATATTCTATGTGTTCCATTATACCGCCGATAAAAGTGTTTTCTCCATCTGATACAGCATCTACATCTATCTCTATAGCCCCCTCAATAAACTTATCAATCAGAACAGGATGATCGGGAGATGCTTTAACAGCTTCGGACATAAAAGTTTTTATCCCTTTATCATCATAAATAATTTTCATGGCTCTGCCTCCAAGAACATAGGAGGGCCTTACGAGAACAGGATAGCCGACATTATTTGCCTCTTTAACGGCTTCCTCTTTAGAATTCGCGAAACCGTTTGGAGCCTGGCTTATACCCAACTTCGCGAGAAGATTTGAAAAGAGGTCTCTGTTTTCCGCTCTATCTATAGAGACAACACTGGTGCCAATTATAGAAACACCGGCTTTTTCGAGTTTTTTCGCGAGATTTAACGGAGTCTGTCCGCCCAATTGGACAATAATCCCGTCCGGCTTTTCAACATCAACAATATTCATCACATCTTCAAATGTTAAAGGCTCAAAGTACAGTCTGTCAGATGTATCGTAGTCAGTTGAAACCGTTTCCGGATTGGAATTAACCATTATAGTTTCAAATCCCATTTCCTTTAGAGAAAATGAAGCCTGACAGCAGCAATAATCAAACTCTATCCCCTGTCCTATCCTGTTAGGGCCGCCGCCCAGTATCATAATTTTCTTGCGGCCGGAAGGCTTTGCTTCATTTTCTTCTTCATATGTTGAATAGTAATAAGGAGTGTAAGCTTCAAATTCAGCCGCGCAGGTATCGACAAGCTTATAAACAGCTTTTATGTTTTTTATCTTACGAACCATACGCACAGTCAACTCATTGCTGTTAGTAAAAGCAGCGATCTGTTTATCGCTAAACCCAAGCTGTTTAGCGTAAAACAAAACCCCGCTGTCCAGGTTCTCAATTTGCCTGCCCTTTAATTCCTCTTCAAAATCCACTATCTGTTTAATATT
>JAGLRQ010000118.1 GCA_023136205.1 Candidatus Auribacterota bacterium | reverse complement strand
ATGATTATGGCCTCAGGGCTCAAAGATGAAATATTTTTAACCACATCCGATATTATTCCGGCATTTATCTTTTGAAGATCATCTCTGCTCATGCCGGGTTTCCTGGCCATACCGGCTGTTATTACAACTATATCGCTGTCTTTTGTTTCAGAATAATCATTTGTTCCTGTAATTTTCGCCTGAAATTCTTCTATGGGGGATGATTCCATCAGGTCAAGGGCTTTACCCTGCGGCAGGCCTTCCACTATATCCATCAGAACTACATCCGCTAAATCTTTTTCCACAATGCGCCTTGCACAAGTAGCACCCACAAACCCGGCGCCGATAATGGTTACTTTTTTATTCATCAATCATTCTCCTTCATTCCAAGTTGTCTTCTACAGGCCGCAACCGTATTTTTCATAAGCATTGCAATCGTCATGGGGCCAACTCCGCCTGGGACAGGTGTTATGGCTGACGCTTTTTCCTTGACTGCTTCAAAATCCACATCCCCTGTCAAACGATACCCTTTTTCCCTGGACGTGTCTTCCACCCTGTTAACCCCAACATCAATTACAACGGCCCCGGGCTTTACCATCCCGGCCTTAACAAACTCCGGCCTGCCTATCGCTGCTATGAGAATATCTGCTTGTGAAGCTATTTCATGTAAGTTTTTAGTCCTTGAATGACACATAGAAACAGTAGCATTGGCATTTTTGGCTTTCTGGCATAATATAGAAAACAGTGGTTTACCGACTATATTGCTCCTTCCGATAATTACAACATTTTTGCCTTCGGGAGAAATACCGCTTCTGACTAAGAGTTCCTGTACACCAGCCGGTGTACATGGGAGAAATGCCGGATTTCCTATAAGCATTCTTCCGACATTATACGGATGAAAACAATCTACATCTTTATCAACACTGACAGCTTCCAGGACATCCTTTTCACAAACATGATCCGGGAGAGGAAGCTGAACAAGAACCCCATGTATTTTTGAAGAATTGTTAAGCTCCTCTATTTTCTTTATTAACTCTTCAGTGGTTACTGTTTTATCAATGAGATGCTTCTCAGAATAAATCCCCAGCTCTTTGCATGCTTTTTCTTTCATGGAAACATATACTTTTGAAGCGGGATTATCTCCTATGAGCAGGACCGCAATGCCGGGGACAACACCTGTCTTCTCTTTTATTGCTGACACAGATGACTTTAATTCTCCCCTTATTTCAGCGGCTATCTTTTTGCCGTCTATTATTTTAGCCATGACAATCTCCTATTTATAACATTAAACTTACCGTTTCAAAATGCGCAACTATTTTAAATACGGTTCAGTTTGTGGTTGAAGCTTCTTTAATCTCAATTTGAACCTTTTGGTTTTTCCCGCACTTTGGACATTTGAAAGTTGAGCTTAACTTACCTTTACCCTTTGGGTATCCAGACCCGATCTGATTCTTTGAGGTGAAGCCACAAGCTTCACATTTCTTCTTGTAGTAAAAGTACTTTGCATCTTGCTTAACTATGACCGCACCTGTTGCACTCAGGACAGGCGTTTTGGTGGTGACGACAGGTGGTGTCGTTTTGCATCCCGAAATCAAAACTGTTGCAACAACAATTAGACTGGCGATGGTTAATTTCATGTCTCCTCCGTATTTTAAATCTCAACGTTTTGCTTCACCCGCGTTGCTCAAGCACAATATCAATATTTTATTGCCACAAGTGCTTATTCAACGTCGGGGGAACCGTTGTTAGAATTCTTGTTTCTTTGAAAATAGTCGCTGTTTCTATTTTTTGTCCCTATTTTTGCTAATATAACGAAAAAGCTAAGCGGTTCGCCACGCTTTTTGGCGAATCCGCTTGAGCGGGTTGTTATGTGCCAACAGTTGATAATAAAAGCACACTTGATAACATTGTAGATCGGTGTGGCATTTTTTACCTTAATTTTTTAGTAGTAATATGTCCTAAAACAATGTCATGCCCTCTTCCTTTTTTAAAACTTGTAAAACCTGGTCTAAGTTCAGGTTTTCGAGACTCGTGATAATATGCAGCTAAAATTCCTGAAAGTAAAAATTGTAAACCAAAATGATATTCCTCTTCCATTGAATGGTTAAATGCAATGTATTCTACTTTTTTATTGAAATTCTCTTCGCTATTCGGTCTTTTCTTAAAAACAGTAAATGCGTTCAAAGCAATAATTTGCCCAACATATTGGTCAAAATACTTTTCATTATGAGAACTTTTGATTTTTTCAAATATCCACCCCACTCTTTTTTTGAAGGAACTATTAATTTTAACCTTATTCGAGAAAGCAACTAAGCATGTGCTAGGGCCTCTCATAAATTGACCATTATGACATTTAACATGACACAATTCCGCCGCTTCAGATAATGAAATAAGTTCATTTTTAATTTGTGCCTCATAAAGATTTTTTTTGACTGAAACTATCCCAACAACTCCTTCCGGTGGAACTATAGCAAACTCTTCAAAACTCTCGAACACAGGATAGTTTTTATGGTCATAAACAATTATATCAAGTTGTTTGGAGTGCTTGTCTGTCTCTCCTCGTCTTCTTGTTCTGTCATGATTCCCTGTTTTCGTTGCAGGTCTTAATATAAATCCACTAAACGCCTTTAAGTCATTTGGCAAATGCTTGTTTAAAAAATGTCTAATAATACTTTCAATATATCTTCCTTCTTCTGCAACATGTGCCGCACCAGCCTTTTTCGATGAAGGGATAAGTGTTTCAATATTTTTGTAAAGAGCGAGTAACGCCTTTGTTTCAGAATTAAAAAACTGTCTAACTCGTTCGCCTTTCACATGTATTCCTTTACTTAAAATCCTTTTTTCTTAATCAAGTTTTACTATTAAGATAAGATGTTCTGTATGCATCTATTCACATAACTAGTAATTAGATGGATAAATGTCCGTATAAAACTTCCCAGGAGCTTAATTAGAACTGCCCCCATTTTCTCCTTTAGAATTTAAATAGAACCGTCCCCTTTTTTGCTACAAGTTCATGGCTTAAATGTTTAATAAAATTAGTATCATTAGAATTGTATGTTTTTTTCTCACAATCTAAATTAACAATTGTTTTATAACATCTTTCGATGTTTTTCTTAAATTTTAAGGAATTATCAAAATAGGCTATTTGGGGATTTAATTCATGTTCGCATAATATATTGGGCAAATTTCTAGCAAATTTTTGGGCATCTCCTATTAATACGTCAGCGACTTGACTATTGTAATCAACTGGACCATGTCTAATCCATACAATTTTCATAATTTTATTTTGTGTATTACACCCTCTATTTAATGTCAAATATCTATCTTGATTTTATACCTTTTCTGAAAAAGCATAATAAAAGTTGATTACATCATTATTTTTACTATCACCTCTAAAACGTACTTTTTCGATAATCACTGGGGTGCCAGTTAAATTAGGAAATCGTTTTTTTATCGTTTTGACAACATTATCATCAATTGAATATGATATTTTTTGGTTATTTTTTATAACTTTTGTATATTCATCTTTTCCTACGTGATCGCCCCTTTGATTTTGATTGTTTTTATAACCGATCCATATTGTTTCTTGTGTGTTAGTTTTAAATGAATAATATGCTATAAAATGTTGATAGATCGTAGATAACTTCACTCTAAGATTAAACATCAATTCTTTTGTTATTTTTCTATTTACAATTATATCTTTTTCCTTAAAACCTCTTACACCTACTTCGTATAAATTTTCCTTTACCCCTGGGATTCTCTCTTGCTTTTTAACATTTTCTAATTTTGTTATTTCATCTAAGATGTAATCCAACAATGTTTGACATTTTTTTCTAAATATAATTTTTTCTTTTCTCTTATTGTCCGAACGTGCAAACCTGTAGGGAAGGTCTTCATTTTTATGAATGAATCCTTTTAATTTATCTCTTACAGAACTTTCAATAATCGGAACGATTTTAATATTTCCAAGTGTTTCAAGTGCTTCAGCATATCCAATTTCTTGATTAACCCATTGAGTTTTATATGAAATATTAGTAAGTATTGGAATAAAGTATTTAGACTCAGTAATGCCATCTTCCACTTTCTTAGCTAATGGTTTTCTCGGGGAGGGTTTGGTTGCAACAACAATTGGATTTAATATAGGTCTTTTTTTTATTTCGGACACTAAAACTTTCAATAAATCATTATCTTTTGAATCATAACTTATGAATATATTGGTTTTTTTATCTTCTTTGGTTAAATCCAAATTCACATGCTGTTCCTTATTATCCTTTAACATTTCTATCTTTTTATATCCTTCATTACACAACTTTAACTCTATTGCCTGATTACTGTCTTTTGTAATGCGAATAAGTTTTCTTTCTTCCAATAAACTAATAATCTGTTTGAATTCATTTTGACTCATTGCATAAATAGAAGGATAATCCCAAAATAATAGATACGATACTACTTCGCCAATTTCTTTTGAATCTTCTTTTATTTTTAATAACATTCTATTGAGCTTATCTTCTACACTATGAGGAACATTAGCTTTTTTATGAACTATTTCATCTATAGTTAGAGAGCGCTTATTGGCCATTTTTTGGCTGCTTAGCAATGGGTGTGTTCTCTTGTTCTTAGTCTCGTACAACCAACCAGCAATAATATACTTGTTATTATCAAAATTTCCTGCTTTAAATGAGTCCTTCAAATTCATTGTGATTTCATATTTTCCACATGAATTACACGATATCCCCAAAATATTATTATAATCTCTTTCATTATAAATCGTAGCGTCATTATCACATATTGGACATCTTATGTTCATTTCATCTCTTCTTTATCTAACCAACAACCAGCCAAATCTCCTCACAACCCTTATTTATACCCCATCGACAGCAAAAGTTCCCTGGCCGTATCAACCGCCGATCCGGCATCGTCTGAATAACCGTCTGAACCGATTTCATTGGAATATTCTTTGGTAACCGGCGCGCCTCCGATCATTATTTTAAGATTATCGGGGCCCTGCTCTTTCAGAAGGGTAACCGTTGTCTGCATTGCCGGCATTGTAGTAGTTAAAAGGGCTGATAAAGCCACGACGCCGGCATTGTTTTCAACTACAGCAGATAGAAATTTCTCAGGAGCAGCATCCACTCCGAGGTCAATAACACGGTAACCCGCGCCTTCAAGCATTATGGCAACAATGTTTTTCCCTATATCATGAAGGTCACCTTTTACGGTACCAATTACGATACATCCTTTTTTCCCGATCTCCCCGGCCGATAAAAGAGGCTTTACGATATTAAGGCCTTCTTTCATAGCCCGGGCAGCCATCAGAACCTCGGGAACATAGATTTCGTTGTTTTTAAATCTTATGCCTATTGCTTCCATCGCGGATATCAACCCGTTGTTCAGGATATCCAGAGGGTTGTTTCCCTCCTCAAGCAGGGCTTTTACAATATTCTGCACTTGGGGTATGTTACCTTCAAAGACAGCTTTTTTTAATTCATCGACGTTCATTTTTAACCTCGTAAAAAATGGTATTGAGTATATAGTATTGAGTATTGAGTTAAATACTTAAAAAAACTTCAATTGCCTCATTCTCTTAAAGTTTTTTTATCAAATTTGTTGTCATACGACAGATATATTCAAGATCATCCAGCAGTTTTTTCTCTAAAGTTTCAGCTATATACTTCAAATCTTTGCCTATTGTCAACTGTGTTTCAAGTTCAGCACATGATCCAAGTGCAATGTATAAAAACTGCCTATATTCTTTATTATGATACCTTCTAAACCCTTCAGCTATATTAGATGGAATAGAAATTGCCGCTCTGCGCATTTGATTGCTTAAACCGTAAGATTCCTGCCTGGGAAAACTCTCTGTTGCTTTATAAATTTCCTTTACAACCTCCATGCTTTTTTGCCAAACATTTAAATCTCTATAAGTTTTTATTTTTAAGGTCATATTTTTTATCTGTGTTAATCTGCTTTCTTTTGTTTGTTTTTACTCAATACTCAATACTCAATACTCAATACTATATACTGTTTTTAATACTGTTTTTACTAAATCCCGGAATTATAAATTCTTTTCTCCAATTATAAATTACATTAACAGGGCAAACACTAACACATTTCCCACATACTTTACATTTTGAATAATCTATAACGGCAAGATTGTCAACCAGTTTTATCGCGTCAAACGGGCATTCTTTTACGCACTTTCCGCATCCGATACACCCGACTGAACAAACTTTCCTGACATCAGCTCCCCTATCTTTTGAGAGACAGAGAATATGGATTTTAGATTTTTCCGGGATTATCTCAATGAGATTTCTGGGGCACGTTGAAACACAACGCCCGCATCCTACACATTTTTCCGGAATTACATATGGCATACCGTGTTCATTCTTCACAATAGCGCCAACAGGACAGGAGTCCAGGCACGCGTAGCCCATCAGGCATCCGTAACCGCATTCACTTGACCCGCCCGCAACCATATTGATTACCCTGCAGTCCCTTACCCCGGCATAGTTATATTTCTTTTTTCCTATACCGCCACCGCAGCAGTGAATAACGGCGTATTTCTTTTCTATTTTACCCGTGGGTACACCCATCACTTCAGCAATATCGTTTACGACACATTCTCCTCCGGGAAGACAGAGTGTTATTTTCGCGTGATCAAGGACAATGGCCTCAGCATAATTTGAACAGCCCGCGAAACCACAGGCGCCGCAGTTACTACCCGGAAGAGCGGAAAGCACTTTTTGCTGGCG
>JAGLRQ010000117.1 GCA_023136205.1 Candidatus Auribacterota bacterium | reverse complement strand
AATTGAAACCCTGAGAATCCCATAAAGGCTATTGATATAAGGCCGGCGGTTATAAAAACGATAGCAAGGCCTTTCATTGATTCGGGAATATCGGCAAATTCCAGTTTTCCCCTGATGCCCGACATTATGATCATTGCGAGCATGAAGCCCGCGCCGGCAAAGAAACCCTGAAGAGCGGATTTCACAAGCCCGAAACTTTCAGATTCAAAATCGGTTATGTTTAAAAAAGCTACGCCGAGAACAGCACAGTTAGTGGTTATCAAAGGCAGATATATTCCCAGAGACTTATGCAAAGCCGGAACTGTTTTCTTCAGGAACATTTCCACGAATTGCACAAAAGACGCGATAACAAGGATGAAAGCGACAATCTTAAGATAAGTTAAATCAAGCGGCATCAGCACGTAGGAATACAAAACCCATGTAACAAGCGACGCCATAGTCATAACAAACACTACCGCAAAACCCATTCCCATGGCAGAAGATGTGTCTTTAGAAACTCCTACATAAGGACATAAACCCAAGAACCTTGAGAATATATAGTTCTGCACAAAAACCGCGCTCATAAAAATTGCAAATAACCGTCCCAAATCCATTATTCTGAAATGTTACCTTTCTTTAATTTAATGTAATTAAAAAGAGCTATTAGAAAACCTATCGTAAGAAATGCCCCGGGAGCAAGTATCATTGATGTAATCGGCTTAAAAGCCTCGGGAGTTATTTTGATGCCGTAAAAGGTTCCGAAACCGCTGATTTCCCTGATTACCGCGATAATAAAGAGAGCACCGGTAAAACCGATTCCCATTCCAACAGCATCAGCCGCGGACCTTACAACATTATTTTTGGAAGCAAAAAACTCAGCCCTTCCAAGGACAATACAGTTGACAACTATAAGATTTATAAAAAGGCTCATTTTCTTGTAAACCCCCGGGATAAACCATTGCATAAGCAGGCCCGCTACTGTTACAAATGAGGCAATGATCACGATATAACAGGGAATCCTTACTTTTTCGGGGATTATTTTCCTGACCATCGAAACAGTAATGTTTGAAAAGAACATAACAAAAGTAAATGCCGCTCCCATATAAACCGCGTTTTCCACCAGGTTTGAAACAGCAAGCACCGGGCATAATCCGAGACAGAGAACAAATATCGGATTGCGCTCAATAATACCTTTTGTTGTTTCCTGAATCAGGGTTCTTGTATTTTTCATTGTTTTTGCGTCCCGAAAATCCTGGTTTTAGTAAACCTCTCTATCAAAGGAGTAACCGCGTTCAGCAGTAGTATTGAATAACAGACTCCTTCCGGATATCCCCCCCTTACTCTTATAAGCATCGTTATAAGGCCGCACCCGATACCGAAAATTATCTGGCCGCTTTTGGTTATCGGGGTTGTTACAAGATCCGTTGCCATAAAGAAAGCGCCGAGCATTAAACCGCCGGCCAGCAGTTGAAACAGAACATTAGAAATTCCTCCGGTAAAAACCGATATTACTGCCACTGTTGCCAGATATGAAACAGGAATGTGCCAGGTAATTATCCCGCGGGCAATAAGGAAACACCCTCCTATTAATAAAAGAACCGCGGATGTTTCGCCGATGGAGCCCCCGACATTTCCAAGAAATAGTTTTTTATAGAGATGAGGCATCGAACCGTAAACTGTCATAAGGGCATCTGTTCCCTGTTCTTTGAGTAAATTCAGCGGGGTTGCCGCTGTAATGCTGTCAGGAAAACGTGTTAGCGTTTTCCAGGTTGTCATCTCTTTCGCGAAAGAAAGCATAAGAAACGCTCTTCCTGCCAGAGCAGGATTAAATATATTGTATCCCAATCCGCCGAAAGCCTGTTTTCCAACGGCTATCGCGAAGAAACTCCCGAGAGCTGCCATCCATAAAGGTATCTCAGGCGGAAGGCACAGAGAGAGAAGAAGCCCGGTCAAAAAAGCGCTTCCATCTGTTACAGCAGTACCGCGGCGCATTATCTTAAGGCACAGGGACTCGGCTAAAACAGCGGAGATAATTGAAACAAGGATTACCAGCCCCGCGTGAATCCCGAAAAAATATACACCGGCCGCGGCAACAGGCAGTAACACCGTAATTACAGTCCACATCATTTTTTCGGTTGTTAAGTCAGTTTTAATGTGCGGCGAAACTGTAACAGTCAGGTGTTTGTCCCTAAGCATTTTTCTTCCTCATCAGTTCGTATTTTCCAAGTTTAATGTACTGCAAAAGATTTGTCCCTGAAGGGCAGATATAGTTGCATGAACCGCATTCCATACAATCCAGAAGGCCTATTTCCTTAGCTTCATCTGTTTTTTCCCCGGAGACAAATTTACTTAAATCCGCGGGTATTAATCCCATTGGACAAACTTCCACACACTTTCCGCATCTTATGCAGGGAAGATGTTTAAACGGCAGAGCTTCTTTTTTTGTCAGAACTAAAATTCCCGAGGTTCCTTTTATAACCGGAACCTCATCCGTATACTGCGCCAAACCCATCATGGGGCCGCCCATAATAAGCTTTTCCACTGTTTCACCTGATAAGCCTACAGCATTAATGACGTTTCTAAAAGGAGTTCCTATGCGGACTTTCCAGTTGCAGGGATTCAGGATCCCTCTTCCGGAAAGGGTGACAACCCGTTCATACAGGGGTTTTTTCATTACTACAGCTTCATAAACGGCATTAGCTGTGCCGACATTTTGAACAAGTACCCCTACATCCATGGGAAGGGTTCCGGAAGGGACTTCTTTCGCGGTGACTGAAAAAATTAATTGTTTTTCCGCTCCCTGGGGATATTTTACATTGAAAGCAATGACTTTTAAATTGTTATATTTTTCACATGCCTTTTTAATTAAATCAATAGCATCGGGCTTATTCTTCTCAACGGCAATTACACATTCTTTCGCGTTAACAGCTTTTGTTATAAGTATAGCGCCCTTAACAATTTTTTCGGCGGATGAGAGCATGAGCGAATGGTCGGAGGTAAGGTAAGGTTCGCATTCAGCTCCGTTTATTATAACTGTATTAATTGGTTTTTCTGCCGGAGGATTCAGCTTAACATGTGTCGGAAATGCCGCGCCTCCGAGCCCGACAATACCACTGTCAGAGACAGCTTTTAAAATCTTATTTTTATCAAACAAAGCTGCTGAAAAGTCACTTTCCTGAAAACTCCCGCAGGGAGTATCCTGCCCATCGGACTTTACTATTACGGCCCGCGCGCATCCCAGAAGAGGATGAGGATGCTTTTTTATGTCAATAACTTCTCCGGATATACTTGAATGGACATTTGAAGAGATAAATCCGGTGGCCCTGGCAATGCAGGTTCCGCGTTTTACCGAATCGCCTTTTTTAACAACAGGTTCCGAGGGAGAACCGATACTCTGCTGCAGCGCAAAATACGCGGTTTCAGGAGCAGGCAGTTCCTTTATTTTGAGGCCTTTGCAAAGATGTTTATTTTCGGGCGGGTGTACTCCGCCTTTAAAAGATATTTTCATAATTGTTTTTTTTTGTTATTTCTTCAACTTCAATAACCGGCCGGGACCAGCTGGTAACGTAATAAGCCCTGCCGGTTATTTTTACATAACTTTTTGAATAAGGCGACAGCGATTTTTTGCCTTCTTTAACATAATAAAGAATGCTTCTTCTGTTAGAAGGTTCAAGCAATTTATAGGTTCCCGGCCTGTTTATTAAAACACCGAGGTCTTCCAGCCATCCGGCAACTGTAATTTTCTTCGAGATATATTCTTTTCGATTATCGTTCTCTGCCGCGGGTGTTATGCTGGCAGCTACTGTTACTTCCGCGATTTCACCGGCCGGTTCGGCAGCAGTTGCTTTACCTACAGCCCGTATCTTTGAGGGCAGGCTTTTTACGTACTTATTGTAGATATAAACGCGGGCGTGTTGCGGAAGAAGTATTTTTTTCCACGAACCAAACTCCCCTACAATAGAAACTTTATAGCCTTTGTCCAGTGCGCATATCAGCGAAAAGTTTTCGTTTGCTCCGGCCCTTACATTGAGTTTTTTTACGCTAACGGTTCCTTCTTTATCCAGGTAGGGTGATTTGACCCATCCAAAAACTTTTTCATTAGGATAAATACAGGCCCATTCTCCCTCGATCCCCTCGGTTTTGACAATATCGCCTTTATGAATCTGGCATATAACATCATAATTGGTTCCGGGCCCTGAACGGACGTTCACCCTGCTGCCTGTTATCTCGCAATATGAAGCGTCAGCTTTTTGCGGCATCTGAAATAAAGATAGACTAAAGATAAATAATATAAGTGTAGGTTTATGCATTTTTAAAACTTATCGGTATTTTCCTGCATAGGAAATCCCTGCTGATTTCTTTATATTCTCCTGTTTGTAGGCCGCAGAGGGAAAGTTTTCCTATTGATTTTCTTTTTAAATAAACAATTTTGTAACCAACGGCTTCAAAGATCTTTCTTATCTGCCTGTTGCGTCCTTCAGTTATCTCTACAGTCAGCTTGTTTTTTGCTGAGCCTGAAGGGGTAACAACGGCTGACAAAGTGATTTTCTCGTCTATTTTTACCCCCTTTCGAATTTTATCCGTGTCGGCGAGAGATATTTTTCTATCTATTACGACATAATAACTTTTAACTACCTTCTTTGAAGGATGGATTATTTTCTGCGTGACATCACCGTCATTTGTTAAAATTAATAATCCTTCAGTTCCTTTATCCAGCCTTCCCACAGGAAATATTTTTTTTCCGGGAATAAGATCTATTACTATCAGCGATCTGTCTTTACGGGAACAGGAACAAACGTATCCTTTTGGTTTATTCAGGATGTAATAAATTTTCTTTTCGGGAAGAACCTTTTTTCCTTTGAAAAGCACTATATCTTTTTCGGGATTGATTTTTAATCCCGGTTCAGTTATCTTTTCGCCGTTTACGCTGACAAACCCAAGGGCTATAAATTCCTCACACTTGCGCCTCGCGGCTATTCCCGCCGCTGCCAGGAATTTTTGAAGACGTAAGCTTTCAGTCACGTTCAGGCTTCGTTTTTAGTTTTTGGAAGGCGGTAAATAGAATCCTTATCCTCGGACCACGTGCCTTTCTCTTTGAGTATGTCAATCCTTTGATGGCGTTTTAATACATTTCTTTTCTTTTGTATGTTGCTGTTTTTCCCAAAACTTGGATGTAATGACATTTTTATATCCTCCATTTTACTATTTTGTTATTTTCATATCCGTGATAATTTTATCAAGTATTTCTAAATTTTTCTTATCCCGCGCCCTTTTCTTGTATTCTTCAAAATATTCAAGGGCTTTTTCGCGGTCGGTGTCTTTATAAGCCATGCCCAGCTTGAAATAGCCGAGTTTGTAACCCGGCTTAATTTCCATAGCCTTCTCATAATTCTTTATCGCGTCTTCGGTTTTGCCCTTAAGCATACGAGCGTCTCCCAGTCCGCTGTGCGCGGCATAGTTCTCGGGGTCGAGCTCTATTGCTTTTTCAAAACTCATAATAGCGAACTCCGCCATCATTTTGTTGAGGTACGCGTTTCCCCTGTTGTTATATAAAAAGGACGCGTCGGGCTGAAGTTCAATAGCATGGTTGTACTGTTCTATAGCGTTATCGTATTCGCCTTTTTTAAGATACGCGTTTCCAAGATTCACGTATCCGAAAATATCATGCGGGGCGCAAGTTACGGCTTTTTGGGAATTTTCAATAGCTTCATCAAACAGCCCTTTGTTTATATAAATACCGGCAAGATTACTATAACTCCTCGCGTAATACTGGTCAACACTTATAGCTTCCTTATATGCCAGGACTGCCGCATCGATTTTACCCTGAGTCTCATATATCGCGCCGAGGTTGTGATGAGCATCGGCTGTGTCAGGGGAAATCTCTATTATCTTTTTGTACATCTGTTCCGCGGATTTAAGATCGTTTTGTTTCTCATAAATGACACCTATATTCAACATGGCCTCAAGGTGTTTGTCATAGATTTTCAAGGCTTTATCATAAAGGTTTTTAGCCTTGTCGTATTTGCCTTCCTGAAAATACTCATTTCCTTTTATCCAGTATTTTGAAGCTTTCTCGTAGCGCTTTTGTGTTTTTTTGTCCATTTCCCCGGAAAAAGACATTGTCGCCGCGGCAACTAGAACTAAAATAAATATTTTACTGTAGATTTTCATTTTTTAACCTATCTCCCGGATACGGTTTCTTTTATCCACTTCAGGTATTTTTTATTTCCTTCTTCAACGCAATAACATATTACTTACGGTAACATGAGCTACGCAGTATTGATGTTTTCTCTTTTGCATAATGCTTTACTCACCTTTTTCGGAATCCTTAGAGGTTCGCCTTTTTTATTGATAAAAACATGCAGTGTTTTACCGGTGGCGACACAACTTCCATCTTCTTTTTTTATGTTATATTCAAATTTGATTTTTGTTTTTGAGTCTAAAAATGCCCCGCATTCAATCTTTATTATATCATCATAAGAAACCGCGTGTTTATAATCACATTCAGCGCGCAAAACAGGCAGAAAAAAACCTTCTTTCTCCAGCTCTCTATATGAAAGGCCGAGTTTCCTGAAATATTCTGACCTCGCCGCTTCAAACCACACAAAATGGTTCGCGTAATAGGCTCTTCCCATCTGGTCAGTCTCACTATATCTTATACGGATTGTCAATGTATTCATAACAGCGATAACCATTTATGGCTATTATAATATATCTAAATATATCTAAAAATAGCTTATATTAATATCATACTATCCTCTGCGATGTCAAATGTTACTTTAATGTCTTCCGCCAATATGGTAGGTTATTTATTATGAATATAAAAATTGCTATATTTGCTTTTTTCCTGTGTTTGGTTTCTCCCGGCTTTTCAGAGGAAGATTATGTTGAGGTGTTTTCTCCCGCCGGGAACGAAAGAGTTCCCGTTATGGACCGTAAAAATATTGTTGGATTTGTTGATGCGGGGGAAAAGGTCAGCTGCGCAAAAATCAAAGGGGACTGGTATCTTATTTCTTTTAAGGATGATTCAGGCGCAAAAAAAGGATGGCTGCACAGAAAGTTTACCAGAAAAATAGCAGAGAACACCTCTGTAAAAAAAACAGTCCGTTTAAACCTGAAACAGTCCCTTGAAAAATTGAAAGAATGCAATCTTCTTGCAAATGTTGAACTTTTTCGCGTGAGCTCTATTTACGTATTCAATCCTGAAGGTTCCGAAGAAGCGTCTGTTGAAAAAATTTATACAATTATAGAAAGGCTTCAATCGGCAAAACGAGAATTAGAGCCAAGGCTGTTTAAGAGAGTTAATAAATTAATAGAAAGACTTCAATCGGCAAAAGGAAACTTAGACCCGAAATCGCTGTCTGAAAGAATTGATCAGCTTTTAGAAAAACTTCAATCGGAAAAGGAAAACTTGGACCCGAAACTACTGCCCGCGGTCAAAAAATATATTCTTGCCCTGTCAAAAATTAAAAATATACCTGAATTGGAAAAAGAAGGAAACTGCCTTGAAACAATAAACTCCGAAATCAGAAAAGTTATTCTTTTCGCAAGAAATTCTGAGCTGGAAGCGGCAGGCAAACCGCCAATTAAAAAATTCTGGAAGCTTTCTTTGCCGAAACAGTCAGATCAGGGAAATAAACCCGATTGTGTCGCTACTTCCCTCCATATGCTTTTGAGATATTACGCGATACCTGTTGTATCCCCTTCTAAATTAGCTGAGAGGATTAATATACAAAGGCATCTGGGAACAACAGCTGAAAATGTTGAAAAATACCTGGACGAAAGAAAAATTCCATACAACTCTTATAGCAGTTCAATTACCGACTTGAAGGAAAAAATTAGTATGGGGAATCCGGTATTAGTTTTTCAGATATCCAGCATGGAACGGCCATTTGGGCATGCCAGGCTCGCTGTAGGGTTTGATGACCAAAAAGGTGTTATTTCCGTGATAGATCCGAATTTTGGAAACAGGAAGCTTGAAATCTCTTATGATGATTTTGATTTGTTTTGGCTTCTGTGGTATAGATTTCAAGCAATAGTATTGACCCGGAGGTAGGAAAATCTGCGTTTATTTAAAATCAATCAATTCTTCGGGGTCAATGGGTTTACCGCCCACTCTTACTTCGTAATGAATAATCGATTTCCCATCTTTTTCCAGTTCCGCGGAGGTGCCGATTATATCGCCCTTTTTTACCAGGTCGCTGACATTTACTCTCGCGAAACCAAGGCCTGAATATATTGTTGTATAATCCGCGGGGTGTCCGATTAAAACGGTTAGGCCATACCGCCCGTGGGAACCGGCAATAAGAACTTCCCCCCCTCCTGAAGCAAAAACAGGAGTTTTAGATGGGACAGAAAAATCAATTCCCGGATTGTTGTAATCAATTCTGCTTATAGAATTACTCTGTCCAAAAGATGACACTATCGCGGCGGTATCCATTGATACAGGAGAAATTGAAGGAAGCGAAGAGAAAAACTCAGGTGTAAAAGGGTTTTTGGAATAGTAAAAAAGCCCCCCCGTAATCGCAATAAAAACAGCGATTATTATAATCAAGTTGGCTGGAAAACTACCGTCCTTCTTTTTTTGTTTTTTGTTCATAATTGGAAACTCAACAGCTATTTTTCTGTTTGCTTTTCTTTATATTCCCCGGTAACAAAAGTTGTTAATTTCAGGAGTTTATGGAAAAATTTTGTTTTCCTTATATATGATTTTGTTTCTTTGAAGTCAACCTTTTTTAGTGAAAGGTTTCCATTTTTGTCGATCCATCTTTCGATGTTTGATGTTCCCGCGTTATATGCCGCAAGCGCTTTGTTTGTATTCCCGTCGTATTTATTGATAAGTCGGGATAAATAGGCTGTTCCTATACGTGTATTTATTTCAGGAACCAGAAGGTTTTTATCATCATAATTTTTAATTTTTAACTTTTTCGCGGTTTCCCTGCCTGTCGGGGGCATTACCTGCATCAATCCCATTGCTCCCGCCTTAGAGATGCTGTTTTCTTTGTAGCTGCTCTCCACATAAATAACCGCGGCTACCAGCAGCGGGTCAACATTGAACTTGTTCGCGCACGAAATAACCAGGTTTCTGTATTCTAAAGGAAATACGTGGGAACTTGCGATAAAACAGATAACCACAAAAGAAAACAGTAAAAAGAGGAGCAAAAAAGCTATGCGGTGAGGTCTTTTTTGATCAGAGCACTCCGCGGGCTTACTTTTCATATTTTTTTTCATATTGTTTTATCCATTTGTTTGAGTCTCTTATAAGATCAGGATCCGCATCCGGATAATCTCTCACAAACTTACGGAATTCTTCGGATCCTTTTCTCTTGTTGTCCAGGAATTTATAGTATAGCCTTCCTATTCTGTATTGAGCATTGGATGCTCTTACGCTTAATGGATGATTAACGATAATCTCCCTAAAGGTCTCTATCGCTTCGAGCAACATTTGTTTTTTTTCTTTTCCTCTTTTTTCATGGATTGCAGTTCTTTGTATCCGCCAGGCTTCTTTCCATATCCTCTCGGCATCCGCGCTTGTTTGTCCCATGCCGGCGCTTCTAAGAAGATTGTCCCTCTCTTTTTCAAGTTTATCAAGCTCCCGCCTGTATACATCGAGCAATTTTTGTTTTTCCTCCAGATCTCTTTGAAGATTATAGTAATCGCTGCTTAAAAGACTATAAGCCTTTTTGTAATTTCCGGCTTCGGCTTCCCTTGAAGCCTCTTCTATTATGCTGGAAGCAAAAACTGTCAGGCAGGACAGACAAGCGAACGCAAAAGTAACGAGTTTGGGGAATTTCACAACCTATGCCTCCTTTTTAACTTTTTAATTTTATCTAAACTCCGCTTAATAAAACACATATTATATCATATTTTTGAAGTAATTTTATCCATAAAAACACAGGGGAAAATAGTTCTTGTCTTTTAAATGATTTTGTATTAGTTTTTTCTCATGGTTACGCGTTGTAAATGTAGAAAATGCGGGTATGATGGGGATATAGAGTGGAAAGAAGGAGTCCCCTGCCCCATCTGTTCTGCCCAGTCGGTTTTCCCTGTGGTTGAGGTTGCATCCCAGCATATATCTACCAGTAAATCCCCTATGGAAATTTTAAAAGGAAACCGCCAGGTTGTTATCGCGGGAGTTCTTGTTATTATAATTCTGGCCACATGGGCCGGTATAATTTCAAGAAATAGAAAGGCAAGGAAACGGCCAGCTCATCAGCAGGTTTATAAACCTTCGACTCAATACGGGCTGCAGCTATATGAGTGCAACAGCTGTAAGTTTAAGTTTTATGAGAAAAAAGGTTCCATAGATGTTGCCTGCCCGCAGTGCAAGAAAGAAACAGGCCAGCCGTTATATAAGTGCATGCAGTGCGGAACGGTATTTTCTTC
>JAGLRQ010000116.1 GCA_023136205.1 Candidatus Auribacterota bacterium | reverse complement strand
TAACTGCTGCCATCATAACATTCGCGGTTGCCAGAACACTTGAACCGAAATATCCTCCTAAAAAAATCTCGCAACCCTTCAATTTCCCGGCGTCAGCACAAATATATCCGTGCTCTATTTTTATATCCGCACCCATCTCAGATAATCCTTTCAGGTGAAGGTCAACCGGCCGCGAACCTATAACACAACCGCCCGGGAATGAAACCCGCGCCTTGCCGAATTTGCCAAGAAGGGGCCCCAGAACCGCAATGGACGCCCTCATTTTCTTCACAAGCGTATACGGAGACTCAAACTTATTTATTCTCGAAGGATCTATTTTAACAGTATTGCCCGAAATATTAACTTCAGCTCCAAGTGAAGTTAATATTTCCGACATCGTCCTGATATCTCGAATGTCAGGAACACCAAGTATCTCACAGGGAGAATCAGCAAGGATAACAGCCGCCATTATGGGTAAAGCGGCATTCTTTGAGCCGCTCATTTTCACTGAACCTTTTAACCTGGCTCCCCCCCTGATAATGAATTTGTCCATTTACTTTATCCTTCTGTTTTCACGTGCACAATCCTGTCCTTCCCTGAATAATCTTTATAAATACCAGCCTTTTTAAATCCATTTTCCTCCGCGATTTTCAGAACTTTTTGTGCCTGATTATATCCTATCTCAACGAGTATTTCCCCATCTTTTCTGATGAGGCCCGCGGCTCCTCCGAAAATCCTGTGATAAAAATCGGTACCATCCTCCCCTCCCCAGAGAGCACCTTTCGGCTCATACCGGATAACAAATGCATCCGCATCCTCTGGATTTGATTCCGCGATATACGGAGGATTTGAAACAATAACATCAGGGTACGGTACTTTATTTTCAATCAGCGGTTTATAAAAGTCACCCTGATAAAATATAGTTTTGTGTTTTAAATTATGCTTTTCCGCGTTCAATCGACTGCATTTAACTGCCTCTTTGGAAATATCGGTTCCATACACAATGCTGTCTGAATTAATGCCCATGGCAACAGAAATTGCCCCCGAACCCGAACACAAATCATAAACTACCGACCGGCTTCTCTTTTTCTTTAAAACTTCCAGGACCTTTTCAACCAGCAGTTCGGTTTCGGGCCTGGGAATAAAAACACGCATGGAAATAGCCAGTTTTATTCCATAAAAAAACACTTCTCCCGAAAGATACTGGACAGGAACACCCTGAGAGGCCTTTAGGATAAGAGAAGAATATTTTTTCGCTTCCGCGGGCTTAAGGATATCATTTTTTTCAAGATAAAGCTGTGCTCTTTCAAACCCTGTTATATATTCAAGAAGCCATTCAGCTTTACTTAAATGATTTTCTATCTGACTTCCTGCAAGAAGTTCATCTGCCCATCTTAATGCTGAACTGATATCAGGCCTAAAAGAAAATTTCCCCATTTTATCCCTTACTCCGGATTTTGCCCTCTGCAATCCAAAGGGTTGCATGATAACAGCCGACATCAAAAAAATACAAACAAATTTTGGGATTACCCGAACCTTTTCAACAAAATCCCGTCAGGATTTTCTTGGGTTCGCCCTTCGGGCAGATTTTGCTGATGCCCCTAGAAATCGCAAATGCGATTTCAGGGACTAAAGTCCAGGAAATGTTTTACATTTCAATGGGCAAAATCTGGGTTTACAGAAGCCTGAGTTTCTCTTCATGGTCTTTTTCAATAAGAGCATCCAGTAAAGGCCCTAAATTACCGTTCATTATTTCATCAAGATTGTGAAGCGAGAGCCCAATCCTGTGGTCAGTAACTCTTGACTGGGGGAAATTATACGTTCTAATCTTTGCGCTTCTATCTCCTGTTCCAATCATTGTTTTTCTTTGAGTAGAACGTTTTCGATTTTCATCCTGTTGAATTTTCTCATAAATTCTTGCCTTGAGAACTTTCATCGCCTGTGCTTTATTTTTATGCTGCGATTTATTGTCCTGGCAGGCAACTATCGTATTCGTCGGAATATGTGTTATCCTCACAGCGGAATCGGTTTTATTTACGTGCTGTCCGCCCGCGCCTGATGCCCGGTAAGTATCAATCCTCAAATCTTCAGGTTTTATTTGCACATCTATATCCTCAGCTTCGGGCATTACAGCAACCGTTACTGCTGATGTATGGATTCTGCCGCTTGCTTCTGTTTCCGGAACACGCTGAACCCTGTGAACACCGCTCTCATACTTTATTCTTTTGTAAACATTCTCCCCTTCCAGAGAAAAAATAATCTCTTTAAATCCGTGTTTCTCCGTTTCATTCGAATTCAATATTTCAACCTTCCATCCGACCCGCTCAGCATAACGGATATACATTCGTGCTATATCAGCGGCGAAAAGCGATGCTTCCTCACCGCCCGTACCGGCACGCACTTCAATTATTGTATTCCTGCTGTCATTTTTATCGGAGGGAATCAGGAGAATCTTGTATTCCTTTTCAATAAGAGCTTTCTGCTCTTCAAGATCAGCAATTTCTTCCTTTGCTATAGAAACAAGCTCCTCGTCTTCGGTTTGGGAATTGAGTATATTGCGCGCAGAATCCAAATCAGATACAACTTTTTCAAGTTTTGTCCCAATAGAAACTATCTGAGAAATACGGCCGTGTTCTTTTGCTGTTTCCCTATATTTCTCAGGATTTAAGATCGTAATATTGTCAGCAAGACTTTTCTCAAGCTCAGAAAGCTTTTGCTTAAAAAAACTAAGATTCTTAAGCACGGATTACTCTCCGGCCTTCTTTTTGCCGTACTTCCTCATAAACTTCTCTATACGGCCCGCTGAGTCCACGAGCTTCTGTTTACCTGTAAAAAACGGATGGCATTTTGAACAAATGCCCACATGAATCTCCGGCTTTGTGGAACGGGTATGGATTACCTCTCCACAAGCACAGGTAACAGTAGATTCCGCGTATTTTGGATGGATTTTATCTTTCATTGTATATTTTCCTCTCTGCTAATTAAATTATCTCACAAAAATCCCACTAATAAATTCAAAATGTAATTATACTCTATCTGTCAAGAATTTATGCAACCGGGAATATCAGCCGTTTATCGACATCAGGAATTCCGCGTTGCTCTTCGTCTTTTTGATTTTGTTTATTATAAGCTCCATGCATTCAACAGGATTCATTCCATGCAGGGCTTTTCTCAAGAGCCATATGCGCTTCAGCTCATCCGCGTGAAAAAGAAGCTCCTCTTTCCTTGTCCCGGATTTTTCAATGTCTATAGCAGGAAACACCCTCTTATCAACCAGTCTTCTGTCCAAATGAAGTTCCATGTTTCCGGTTCCCTTAAACTCTTCAAATATAACCTCATCCATCTTGCTCCCTGTATCAACAAGAGCTGTAGCAATAATAGTAAGGCTTCCTCCCTCTTCTATGTTTCTCGCCGCGCCAAAAAATCTCTTGGGTTTATGAAGAGCAGTAGAATCAAGCCCGCCCGAAAGAATTCTTCCGCTGTGAGGCTGAACCGTGTTATACGCGCGCGCCAGCCTGGTAAGACTATCCAGGAGAATGACTACATCCTCCTTATGCTCAACCATCCTCTTGGCCTTTTCTATAACAATTTCAGCTATCTGAATATGCCTTTCAGGCGGCTCATCAAACGTTGAACTTATAACTTCCCCATTTACAGTCCTCTCCATATCCGTCACCTCTTCAGGCCTTTCATCTATAAGCATCACTATAAGCTTCGCATCCGGGGTATTCTTTGTTATACCGTTCGCGATAGCCTGAAGCAGCATTGTCTTTCCGGTCCTGGGAGGTGCTACAATAAGGCCTCTCTGGCCCTTGCCTATAGGCGTCAATAGATCCATCACTCTCATAGATATACTGTCCGGCTCGGTTTCAATCAGAAATCTCTCCTGAGGATACAAAGGCGTAAGATTATCAAAAAGGATTTTGTCCTTTGCTTTATCCGGATCTTCATGATTGACCGCTTCGACCTTGAGAAGGGCAAAATATTTCTCCTTATCTTTTGGAGGCCGTATCTGGCCTGAAACCATGGCCCCGGTCTGTAAATCGAACCTTCTTATCTGTGAAGGAGAAACATATATATCTTCGGGACAGGGAAGGTAATTATAGTTCGGAGACCGTAAAAACCCGAAACTGTCCGGGAGAATTTCCAGGATACCTTCACCAAACATAAGGCCGTTGGCCCGCGCTTTTGCTTTTAATATCTCAAATATAAGCTGGGGTTTTTTCAACGTCCCCGTTGCCGCTATTTTCAAATGTTTCGCAATAGCATTTAACCGGGCAACAGTCATTTTTTGGAGAGTCACGATATTTACATCCGCATCTATTACCGCGGCAATCCCTTCATTTTTAGTTCCTGTGTCAACAATTTTTGCGTCTCTTACAACAGGCGGTTTTACAGAGTTCGCGTTTTTAACTTCTTTTTGTACTTCACTCGTTCTCGTTTTTGCCATTTAATTCCTCCTTAAAAACCTATTTTTTCTAAAAGTTTTATTATTACTTCTTCTGTTTCACTAATACTGCAGGAAGTATCTATTATAAAGTCAGCCTTTTTACCCTTTTCCTCGTCAGAAAACTGAACTCTTATCCTCTCAAAAGCCTTCTCTTTCGCTATTTGCTCTCTTTCCGTAAGCCTTTTTATCTGCTGCTGCTGCCCGCATGAAAGCAAAATGACATAATCAAATAATTCGCCAATATCCGTTTCAAAAATCAGCGGAGCTATTACTATATATTTTTTTTCGTCTTTTTCAAAACATTCCATTCCCTGTTTTATGAGAGAAATTATTACAGGATGCAATATTCTTTCCAGAGCTTTTTTTTCTTCAGGAGAACTAAAAATTTTCTCCGCAAGTTTTGCCCGGTTTAATTTCCCCTTTACATCAAAATATCCAGGGCCAAAATGCTGTAATATTCTCTCCTTACTCAATTCCGCGGATTCTCTCGCAAGGTCATCGGCATCAATAATTTCAATACCGCGCTTTTCAAGAATGGCGCGAACAGTGCTTTTCCCCGAACATATTCCGCCGGTTATTGCGATTTTCATTCAAACAACATTTCTTTCGCGTTTTTGAGCAGGTTAAGCCCTTCTCTAACCCTGCCATCTTCCATATACAATTTGCCCAACCGGAAACAGGCTTCTTTATAAAGCGGATAAATCTTCAAAACCTTTTCCAGCATCTTTACGGCAGAAGCCTTATCACCTTCTCGAAACAGCCTGTCAGACTCGGCCATATACTCATTAATAAGTCCCATTTCCCCCGCGGAAACAAAGTAGTATGCCCTGTATTTTCCATTGTAGTAAAGGGGAATAAACCTGTATGGGGCATCTCCGTATCTTTTAAATTTTGCCGCCGCGCTGGAGGGCACCTCGCTTTTTACATTCCATATATATCTCATTGAATACGGAGAAACCGTCGAGTAAGTCCCTCTTGAAAAAATAAAATAGTTAACCCCGTATTTATCACAGAAATCAATAAAATCACTTTCCTCCACGCTGAAGATAGCCCTGCCGTATTCAAATACTTTTTCCCGCAGCGCGGGATCCTCAAATTTAGGATGTATAACAATACTCCTTCCGGCATAATAATTAATTACAGGAGAAAGAGTAAAGTTTGCCAGGACAACTGAGCCTTCAGGCGTTGATTCTCTTGCCCAGATCGAAATATCTTCCAGCTCCAGATACCTTACATCACGGCGCCACAGGTTCCTCCGGGCATAACACCTTTCTCCCTCAAAAAATATAAAGAAAAACACAACCACTATAATCAGAGCCCTGAAAAACCGATTTTTTCTGAATATCAGAGGAACAAACCCCGCGACAACAGAAAAGGGTATTACAAAGAACACAAACATCCTTCTAAAAAAGAAACACAAGAAGCAGAAGAACAAAACCATCGGAACCATCAGATAAAGAGAAGGATTGCGGCTTCTGATTCTACTTAATAACATTCCCGCAAAACCGAGAAAAAAGACAATTAGCAGAGCATGAAAATAATTTAAAAAGGACTTTAAGCTAACCGAATCAAGAGCAGGTGTCCATAACACCCGAACATCCCAGTTTAATTTCGATGAATCAAGCGGTATTTTATTAAAGTATCTTAATTTTCCAAAAAGCAGGGATATAAAATTTGAATAAACATCGCCGTATTCTGAGCCATAATAAGATATAAAACAGGAGATAACGTACAAACTTATCCATATTATAGCAAGATAATATTTTTTTGCAAGAAATTTTATTCGGGGCTGAAAAATCGACAGAATTAAGGTTACATAGAGGGACCCCATAATATATGAACTTAAGAAAGAATGCCATCTTAAATATGGAGAAACCAGCCCGGCAAATACCAGGGCAAGAGTATTGTAAAAAAGTATCGCCCTGTACTTACCGATGCTCCCATTAATCAAAAAATACCCGATGATAATAACAGCCATAAAAACAATATATATCTGGGTAAGATCCCATACACACTGTGCCGCTCCCAGGGTCAGCGCGGATCCTACTACAGCAAAAACAGAGCGGCGGCGTACATATATCGAAACAAAAGCCAGATGAAAACAGATAAACGGCAGCGCGAAGTTTTCCCTGGAAAACTCCAGGCCTGTTGAACGTACAACTGAAGCGGCCGAAAAGGCGTATATCGCGGCAGCAATAAGCCCCCCGATTTTTGTGCCCGAAAGTTCTTTCGCCGACAGATAAATACCAAATATGCCAATTGAATAAAACAAGGGGAAAAAAATCCTCATAAATCCTTGAAATGAAATAGCCGGTTTTACAACCCTGTAAATAAACGCGGGTAAAATTTCGCCGCCTATTGAAAGCCTTTCCTTTACCTTCAGCCCTTCAGGATACTGAGCGCTCTTATCAATATCAGGTATGGCTTCGCCTTTTGAAAGCATTGAAGCATATTTAAAAAGCAACGCGCTTTCAAGCGTAAACGGCAGTTCTCTTCCATACTGCTCTTCGTGATGCTTCCTTATCTCCAGCCTCAACCAGACACTCCCGCAATAGATGGAAAGAAGAGCAATGACTGTAATCGCGCTAATGATAATTTTGTTTGTTTTAATTGTTTTAATATCGGTCACCTGAAGTTAAAAATACTAAATTCGAAGCACGAAATCCGAAACGAATTCTAATGATCTAAATTCCAGTATCTAATTTTTTAACCACTAATCACACACCTGTCCCATTCTGGAGGGAAATCTGCACGAATAAATAATCTAGTATTTTTTTTAATTTGTGAAAATTCGTGTTATTTGTGGTTAATTTCTTTTTTTGTTTTTCTAAATTTCCGCCCAGCTTTTACCACTATTTACCTTTACCTTCAAAGGAACATCCAGAGCAACAACATTTTCCATAATGCCGCGGATTTGTTCTTCCAAAAGATTAAGTTCCAGCGGAGGTACCTCAAGCAGCAGCTCATCATGAACCTGCAAAATCATCCTCGCCTGAAAAGACTCTTCTTTAAGTTTTTCATTTACCTTAAGCATTGCAATCTTAATAATATCTGCCGCTGAACCCTGGATTGCAGTATTCACCGCTGCCCTTTGGGCAAAATTTCTTTCCACAGCATTTGAGGACTTAAACTCATTTATGTACCTTCTCCTGTTAAATATGGTGCTCACATATCCTTTTTCTCTGGCTTCCTTTATAAGCCCGTCAATAAATACTTTTACTCCGGGATACCTCTCAAAATAACTCTTAATAAACTCCCCTGCCGTTTTTTTATCTACACCTGTGTTTTTCGCGAGTCCAAAGGAACTGATCCCGTAAATAATGCCGAAATTAACGGCTTTTGCGGCATTTCTCATTTCTTCTGTTACATTTTCAAGTTCAATGCCGTTTATAAGGGCAGCCGTAAAAGTATGAATATCCTCTCCTTGTTTAAATGCCCGGACAAGTCCGGCATCCTTTGAAAGGTGGGCAAGAATCCTGAGTTCTATCTGTGAATAATCCGCAGAAATCAAAAACCAGCCCTCCCTTGGAACAAAAGCTTCCCTCACTTTCCTTCCTTCTTCGGTTTTTATGGGGATATTCTGGAGGTTTGGATTACTTGAACTAAGGCGTCCCGTAGAAGTTACAGTCTGATTAAATGTTGTATGAAGCCTGCCCGTCTTTTTAGAAATTAACAACGGCATGGAGTCCACATATGTGGAAATTAGTTTGGAAAGCGTCCTGTAGTTTTTTATAAGTCCGGCAAGAAGATGTTTGTTTTTCAAAACTTCTAAAACCTCATCATCCGTAGAATATCCCGTTTTAGTTTTCTTAATAACGGGAAGTTTCAGTTTTTCGAACAAAATCTTTCCCAGCTGCTTTGAAGAATTCAGGTTAAACTTTTCCCCTGCTATATTATAAACTTCCTCTTCAATTTTACTAATCCCGCGGTGAAATTCACCGGAAAGCCTGGTCAATGTTTTTACATCTATTTTTACTCCTTCACACTCCATTTCCGCCAGTACATATAAAAGGCCCATTTCCACTTCCTTAAAAAGTTTAACCACCGCTTTTTCCTTAATTTCCGCCAAAAGGCTCTTGCATACTCCGGGAAGGGCTTTTACACACCCGCAGAGATTTGAAGCAGCCTGTTTAAGCCATAAATCCCGCTCTTCCTTCTTTCTCTCTACCGGGAGTATAATCATATTTGAATAAAGAGATATAATTGATTCAGGAGAATAATCTTTTCTTGAAGGATTTAATATATAAGCGGCAATTTCAGCATCAAATTCTATGCCTTCGATATCTATTCCAAGCTTTTTAAAATTAACTATTTCATTTTTCAGTCCATATCCCGCTTTCTTAATCTCAGGATCCCGCAAAACCGGGCCTATCAAACGAATTAATTCCTTTAATCCAATACCTTCCGTAGAAATAAAAGCGGGTTTTACCCCATCAACCATCGCGGCAATGCCGACAATATTCACATCACCAAAAGGTTCTCCACTATCAAAAATCGTTTTGAAATAAAGTCTTTCCGAGCCTTCAAGTTTTTTAAAGAACTTTTCTGCTTCCTTTATATTATTAATAATTACAGCGTCTTCAGAAATTTGTTCTTTCGCGCTGTACTTGTATGCAAGTTTTGTGAACTCAAACTTTCTAAAAAGTTCGAGCAATTTATTTAAATCAGGAGTTTTGCGCATACATTCTTCTATTCTAAAATCAACAGGAGCCCGTGTATTTACCGTAACCAGTTCCCTGTAAAATCTTGCTTTATCGGCATGTTCCTTTATAGCGTGCCTGCGGGCCGGGCTTTTAATTTTGTCAGTTTCAGATAATATATTTTCAAGTGAACCAAACTCATCCAAAAGTGCTTTAGCCGTTTTTAAACCTATGCCGGGAACCCCTGAAATGTTATCCGCGGAATCCCCCGCAAGCGCGAGCATATCAACAATTTTGTCAGGTTTTACCCCAAATTTCTGTTCTACCCTCTCAGGATCGTACAGAATATTTTCCTTACCCCCTCCCCCGGGGGAAAGAACAAATATATTCTCTCCGTCAATAATCTGAAACATATCCTTATCACCGGTGGCGATAATAGACTTAATAGCTCCGGCGCCGGTTTTGGCGGCAAGCGTTGCTAAAATATCATCAGCTTCGTAACCGGGACATTCAAAAAGCTGTATATTAAAAGCTCTTATAATATCTTTAATCGGGCCTAACTGCGGTATCAAATCTTCAGGAATAGGCTTTCTCTGTGATTTATAATCCTTGTATTTCTCATGCCTGAAAGTAGGTTCTTTCGTATCAAATGCCGCCGCCATATAATCAGGGCTATAATCGTTAATAAGTTTTTCAAGCATGTTTATAAAACCAAAAATAGCGTTGGTAGGAAATCCCGAAGAAGTTGTTAACTGCCTGATGGCATAGTACGCCCTGTAAACAAATGACATACCATCAATCATTAAAAAGGTTTTTTTCGACATGGAATGAGTTATGAGTTACGGGCTACAAGAAATGGACCATAAATCATCAGCTAAATACCATAAGATTTAAGCTAACTATTTCTTAATCAATACTAATCAGAGATTTCGACTCAATACCGGTACCGGAGCCGCCTGCCATAAATTCCTTCAGAAGGTCACCGCGAGGCGTAACAAGTTTAGCAGTAACAAAAATAACAAGGTTTTTCTTCACGGATTCATTTGAATCATTCCTAAACAACCTTCCTATAAAAGGGATATCTCCTAATATAGGAATCTTATCCTCAGTGTTTGTTGTAGTTTCCTTTATAAGGCCGCCCATTACAACCGTGTCCCCGTCATTTATCACAACACTTGTGCTCAGGTTTCGTGTTTCAAACTGCGGCTGTCTGGCAGGCAAACGATCAGTTCCATAGTTTATCCAAGAGGTCAAACTGCTGACTTCAGGAATAATCGCAAGTGTTATAGTTTTCTTATCAGCCCCCACAGTAGGAACAACACTGAGTAAAATTCCAACTTCCCTGGTTTCAAATGTGCCCGGAATAACAACAGCAGGCGTAACAATGCTTCCCCATTCATTTGTCGAAGGAGGTGTAATCTCAAACTCTGTAGGATATATCAATTCACTTACAATTTTAATCTGCGCCTGGCTGTTGTTTACAGTGGTAACCTTTGGGGCTGAGAGCACATTTGAATCCCCCTTCTGAGCAAGAGCATGTAAAATTGCCGAAAATTCTAATGATCCCAGTACTGCTGACAATCTCATTATATTTCCCCGAGGTTCGCCTACGGTATCTTCCAGAAATCTTACACCATGGGTTATTCCTTCTCTACCCCAAGTATCCCCGTACTGTCCATCCCCTGCTTTTCCGGTAGAATCAATCCATGGAAGGGGGTTTAGAGCATAATCATTGCCTATTGACAACTGGTTGGTTAACATCCACTCAATTCCGAGCTCTTTATAAGTCGTTTCAGTTAATTCAACAAATCTGGCTTCAATCTCAATCTGGTAAGGAACCACATCTAATTTCTGTAGGACTTCTTCAATAATACTAAGATTTGAAGGGGTGTTTCTTACTATAAGTATACCGGTTCTTTTATCAAGAAATATCTTGCTTCCTTCAGGAAAAGGAACACCTGATTCTTCAAGAACATCCTGAATTGTCGTGGTAGATTCAAAAGCCGCAGCCGTTCCAATAGTCGTTGTTTCACCCGCGGTTTCCGCGAAGCTTGTGCTAAAAACAGAACCGCTTGTTACACCTGAGGCAAGCTGGTAATATCTCGTTTCCATTTCTTCGTCAAAAAGCCTTTCGCTTGTTGTAATAACTACAGCATAATCGTCAATTCTATACACCAGCCCCTTCGCGCGGACAATATATTTTATAGCTTCGAGCAGGGGAATATCGGTAAGCGATATTGTTATGTTCTGGTTTTCTATTTCCCTTGCCGCGGGGTCAAGAAGAATATTAATCCCGCTTAAACCTGAAAGGTGTTTTACCACGTATTTCAGATTAGCATCTTTAAGTTTAATGGAAGGAATAACCTGCCGGAGATTTTTCTCTATGTTTAATTTGGCCGCGGAGTCCTTTTTCGGAGCTGATTCAAAAACATCCTTATCAGGTTCTTCTTTGATAAGTTTCCTTTTTTCCGTAAGCCAGTGTTTATCAACCTGTTCAATATAAGCATCCTTTGTGTCATCCCATACATCATCAGTATTTTCTCGCTCACCGGCAAGTGACCGCTCAAGATACCTGCGTGCCTGGGCATGATCGGGATTCAGCTCCAGGGCTTTCTTAAAAAACGGAACAGCCTCGGGATACCTTCCATTCTTATAATAAAGAACCCCTTCTGTATAAAGCTGTTTAGCTTTCCCAATGTTGTCCAGAACCAGGCTTCCGTTTTCCACAATTACTTCCTTTACTACACTTACCGAACTGCCTTCAGCGAAAAGGGCTGCTTTGGCCTTCGCGAGATATTTCATAGCTTTCTTATTTCTAGGGTCTTCATTCAGCACATCCTGAAACATCTCAACAGACGCGGCATACCTGGCCTCGTTATACGCGTTAATCCCTCCACGAACCTTCGCATTCAGCTCTTTTGCTCTGGCTTTCACTATTTTCTTTTTCAGGGTCAAAATCCGGCTTCCGGCTGTTTTGTTATCCGGGTCAATTTCAAGGACTTTCTCATATTCAATTTTAGCCTCAACAAACATACCCCTGGACACATATTCTTCCGCCGTACCAATATGCCTTCGCACCTCGATTTTATTTACCTGGCGCTCAATCTCAACCTGTTTCGCATACTCTTTCGCGAATTTTTCAGCATTCTGTTTTGACCCGCTGTCAACCTGAGCGGACAACGGTACAGAAACACAAAAGAAAAACAGTGTACCCATGATTATTAACGCGGTTTTTATATTCCCTGCTGTTATCCTTCTCATAACTTTATTTCTCCCTTTCTTCAAAAAATTTATTCTCCGATTGCAAAGGCTTCACCTGTAGGTGTAAGAAGATTTGCCGTCACAAATATCATAAGATTCCTCTTTTCATTGCTTTCGGATTCGGTTCTAAACAGCCTTCCCAAAAACGGAATATCTCCCAGTATAGGAATCTTATCATCCTTTTCTATTGCTGTCTCATTCATGAGCCCTCCGAGAACAATCGTTTCACCATCATTTATTATAACATTGGTTGTAACCAGCCTTGTTGAAATAAAAGGCTGGGGTAACGCTATTCTCTGCAAATCATATATAATATCATAATCCGTTATCCAGGAACTTAATTCACTAACTTCAGGGATTATTGCAAGATTAATTGTTTTATTGTCAGCACCGACATTGGGAATTACCTTAAGAATTACCCCAATTTCCCTTGTCTCAAAACCACCGGGTGCCACCGCCGCGTAACTCACCATCGTTATAGTTCCGTCATCAGGGTCAACCCTCCACGTCGGAGGTGTTATTTCATATTCAGTTGGATAAATCAGTTCATCAACAATGCGAATGGTTGCTTCCTGGTTATTCAGCGTAACAATTCTTGGAGAGGATAAAATGTCAGCAGCCTGACTTCGAGAAAGAGCGTGCAGGACAACCTGAAACTCAGGTTCAGTTAAAATTCCACCAATACTTAAAATATTTCCAATGGGATTACCTGTTGTACCATCCTCCAAAAACCTCAGGCCCCGCGTTAAACCATAGCTGGTTGAAGCACCTCCAGGATATCGTCCAAAACCCGGACCACCATCCGGCATAAGGGTTGGGAACAATGAATCCTTATTCATTGTAATACCACGGCCGCTTTTATCTCTTTTTATACCCCAGTCAGATGTCAACATCCACTCAAGCCCGAGTTCAGAAGCATCTGTTTCATTAAGGTCAACAAATTTAGCCTGTATCTCTATCTGAAGGGCTGTTACATCAAGAACTCTTAACACATCTTCTATTATCGAGAGGTTTGTCGGGCTGTTTCTGGCTATAAGGGTACTGGTTCTTTCATGCAGGAATATCTTACTCCCTTCCGGCCAGGGAACACCGCTCTGCTCAAGAACATCTTTTATAGATATCGTTTCAGTCGAAACATTTCCTCCCAATACTGTTGTTGCCCCTGCTTCCCCCCCAGCATCTTTTCTTATAAAGGCAGTGAAAGCGCCTATACCGCTTTTAAGATGGTAATATCTTGTTTCCATTTCTTCATCTATCAGGTTTTCAGGGGTGGATATTACAACAGCATAATCATCAATCCTGTATTTAAGCCCTTTTGCTTTAACAATATATCTAAGAGCCTCTCTTAAGGGAATATTCCTCAAAGATATCGTAATTGTGTCATCAATCACCTCTCCACCGACGCCGGATTCAACGGAAGGAGCAATAACGCCTGATGAGTCCGTTTCACCGATTTCCTCAGAGAGAAGCGCTTCAAGTTCAGCCAATTCCGCCGCGTCCGCGTCTTCAAGCAGTTCTTCTGCGGTTATATCCCCTTCCAGAACTGCGTCTTCAGGTGCTCCCACGACGGGAAAAACACTCTCATCAAGAATAATATTGACACCGCTCATACCGGAAAGAGAGGTTATAAGGTCTCTCAAATGCGCGTTTGTAAAATCTATCAAAGGTATTATCTGGTCAAGTTCCTTCTCTATTTTTTCCCTTGCCGCCGTTATTGTTAGATCCGGCAGGTCAATAATGTCAGCAGGAATCTCTTCCTTTTCAAATTCTTTTTGGGGAAACCAGGACTTTCTAAGAGTTATCATCTCTTCTTTATTTAAGACTTCCTGGTCTTCATCAGCTATTTCCTGTAACCTCGCGTTACAGGAATCAATGTATCTTGAAGCGGGAACATGATTGGGGCTATACGCGATAATCTCTGAAAATATCTCTCTTGCCTCATCATACCGCGCGTTATCGTAAAGAAGCCTGCCTCTTTCATAAAGTTCGTTTGTCTCTCTTGTTGTAACACCCGAATATTTTTCGGAGGAAATATTCTTTTCTAAAATCCCCAGCTTTGTATCACATTTCGCTAGATATTTCTGTGCTTTGGAATGGTTGGGGTCAATTTCAAGCACTTCCATGAAAAGTTCAGCAGCCTGTTCATAATTCTTCGCTTTATAATTGGAAACCCCGGCTCTAACCTTATCCTTCAGCATTTTTTTCCGGGCTTTAAGCAATTTATTTTCTATCTTAGCAAGATATTTTTCCGCGGCTTCATTGCCGGGATCAAGTTCCTTAACTTTCAGAAACTCTTTCCGGGCAGCAGCAAAATCCCCTGCTTTGTAAAACGCTATACCGTCTTCCACAACGTGTTCGGCAGCAATTTTTCTCTCCTGCTGTCTTAACGCTGTTTCTATCTCAGAATCTACCGCGAGAGAAAAAGTTGCCAGTGAACAAAAAACAGTAACCGATATATAAAGCGCACAAATTTTTAAGATTTTTTTAACACACATACTTTTACCCCTTTCATTTATTTACCGCTATATTTTAACAGATATTTGTCGCCTCTTTTGCTTAAGACAACTTCATTTTTGTTTATTTCTACAATTTCAAATTTTGATTTATCGCTTCCAATTACCGTTCCGGCATTCCACATAACATCTTTATTTAAAGTCTTATCGTAAACACGCGCGAAAAGTTCTTTGCCCTGTGTAACTTTCTTAAATTGAAGTAGTACAGGGTCGCTGCCCCTCATCCGAATTACCGTTTCCGACTCGTTTATCTTTTGGCCATAGGGCCTCCCGGGTTTTGGCGGAAGTTCCCTGATCTTGACCTCACATGAAATAACCCAGTATCCCTGAATCCTCCCACGCGAAACTACATCATATTTATCTTTGAAAAGTCCCTGCACTTCCCTGTAAAACAATATCGCGTCAGCTAACCGTTCATCTTCAAAGAACTTAATTATATCTTTCCTGTTCGCGGAATTAATATCAAGCTTTGCGACAAGAATATCTTTAATCTCTTTAAGTCGTGAGGTTGGAACATCAGCAACTCTCAGAAATTCTTTCAAGTTTTTATAATACCCTTTTTCCCCGCGATACGCAACTACCTTTTTCGCGTTACTCGCGGAAATCCCAAAAAATTCGGCCAATTCATTCTCGGAACAATTATTAACATTAACCTCCGCGGCAACTTTATCATGAACAACCGTCAGCTCCTCCGGAGTCAACTGAATAAACTCTAACAGATCTGAAATATGCTTTACAATACTTTTCTGCCTGCTATTTATTATAGCCTGAACAATGCTGTGATCAAGTTCAGGAATTGCCCGGATTTTATTAATACTGCTGGAATTAATACTTGGTTTCCCAACACTTATTTTACCTTCAAGCTCTTCCTTATATCGTTCTTCAGTAATATGGAAACCTTCATATATATCCGGATTATCTTCACTTACCCTCCAGATTCTTGGAAAAAAACTCATGTTCTGCCAGTTTATCTGCAGATCAAGATACTCGGGTTTCCACTGCGTGTATCCCATGAAAATAAGCGACACCGTTTCCCTGGAAATAGCTTTCAGAGTATATCTCCTTAACAAAAATTCTATGTCACCGGGATTGCTGTTAGGATTGGTTGGATCCGTTCCGGCTTCAAATTCTTCAAGGTTTGTGTATCCGTCAACATCCTTATCCTCATCAGCATCGGAAGCTTTTCTTAAGTTTAATCCATACATCTTTTCCCATTCATCAGGCATACCATCTTTGTCACTGTCCACTACCATTTCCTCTATGACGGGATCTATCTCTATTTCTTCCCTGCAAAAAATATCTTTCGTGATTTTTAAGTCCAAGCCTCCATGTCCCTCTTTCAATTTCTTAATTCTTTTTTCAATTTCTTCATATTTCTTTAAATCTACTTCTATCCCTTCCTTTAAAATACCTCCTCCTGCTACTCTAATAGGTTTTGCCCTGACATTATTCGTGTAAAGTTTAATAAGGCAGGTTACCAGCATAACAAGCCATATAGCCTCAAGGATCAAAAAAACAATCTTTTCAAGATTTTTTACAATCCCCCCCAAAATCTTTGGTTTCGCAAACCCTGAAAAATTCAACTTTGGTATTTTAGGAATTTTCATTTTCTTTTCTAAAGTCTACTGCTTTTATGAACATTTTTACTTTATTTATCTTATCCGCTTCTATTCCCATATTTTTTATAATTATAAAGCTATTCAAAAATTCAAGCCCCCCCATAAACTTTATAAGTGCGGGCGTTTGACAAGTCATTTCAAGGCTAAAGTTCAAGACCGTGCAAATTCCATCAATGTGCCTGCATTCGGATATTTTAGTCTCCTCCCTCTCTATTTTTTCCACAAGCTGTACACGGCTATCGATAAACAGATTTACCAGTTTTTCAATTATCTTCATTTGCCGTATCAAAAGAGGGATATCCTTCATACTGGGCAGGTCTCCGCCTTCATATTCTTCAAAACCAAGGGTCCCGGGCAACTTCACGCCGTTTGCATCGGCCCTGTTAACCAGCCTGGTTTGATAGGAAAGCAGCTTATCCTTAAATTCTACGGGCGAAGGATACTCCATATCTTCATCTTCTTTCGTATCCGCGTCAATAAGAAGGTTATATATACTGTTTTTCTGAGCCCTGATACGATTCTCCTCTTTCTTAAGCGCGGAAACTGTAATTACGGAAGGCACGGAGGCATCCCGAAAAAGGGTTTTGTTTTCTGCTATCTTCTGCTGAAGTTCAGACTCCGCGTCGGATTTTGAGGATAAAGCCTCGCGCAGGATAAACACAAAAACAACCAGCAAAACCGCTAAAACCCCCAGTGTTATATACAGAGTAATATCTTTTTTAATCTCTATCATTTGGGAATTTCCTTTTTAAGCTTAAGCTCGAAATAGAATTTTCTTATTCCCAGAACAGGTTTTTCTGCCTTGTCAATTTTCGTATCAGAATCCTCAACAAAATAACCTGAATCTTTTAACTTTTTGAAATACTTATAAACATCGTCATAAACACCTGTAGTATTCGCGACGAGAAGAAGGATCTCTTTCCCGTCTTCCGCCAAAGAATCAACACTCTTTGTTGTTTTGCGGCCCCTTGCGCTCCTTCTCGAAACAGAGGGCGCCAATGTTTTGGAACTTTTGTAAGAGCTCTTCGGCATTAGTTTGGAAATCCATATATTTTCCGGGGTAATTTTTTCAAGCGTCAGTAATAAATCCAGCCAGTAGACTCTCTCATCCATCAGTTTTTCATACAAATCCAGCTCATTTTTATATCCCTTAATATTCTTCTCTTTCTGATTTATTTCATGCTTGAACCCGTTCATCTCACGTACCAGGAGATCGTACTGTTTAATGTTCGCGTTTGTTGTTATTACAATGCCGCGTGAATAAATCGCCACCGTTGCCATCATTACATAAATCATGATGGCAGATAAAATAATATATCCTTTGCGTTTATTAATTTCTCTCTGCCGGGCTATTTTTCTCGGGATCAAATTAACATGGATGGCACATTTGTGAACTTTTCTAAGCGCAAGCCCTATAGCTTCCGCGAAGAGGTGCTTTAAAGAAGCCAGTTCTTCAAGGCCCAGATAAGGATCAATTTCCAGCTGGCTAAAAGGTTCCACCATTTCCGTTCTGATATTGAGCTTTTTAAGAAAATATTCTCTGATGTTGGTAAGCTGGCTTGTTCCACCTGAAAATATCAGGCGTTCCAGCGCCGACCCGCCGGACTGTATTCTGTAAAAACCTATAGATCGGGATATTTCCGCGTAAAGTCTTTT
>JAGLRQ010000115.1 GCA_023136205.1 Candidatus Auribacterota bacterium | reverse complement strand
CCCGATTAAAACCAGCCCTTCGGTTCTTTTAATTTTTTCTGCTTCAATATATGTTACTTTTAACTCCTTCTGAAGCTCCTTGGTAATCATGCTTCCGGCTATGGGAATACTTCTTGTCCACTCGTTTTTCCCTTCAATAATTATAAAATTTGTTGTTTTTGCGCCAATATCCAGAACGCCGGTACATTCAATCTTATCTGTCTTCTTCTCGCTGAAAATTATCGTGTTACCAATCGCCAGTGGAGCCACATCCACTATATCAGTATCCAGTTTAGCCACTGAAACCGTTTCAATCAATTGGGAAATAATATCCGCTTTTATAGCAACCAAAACAACATTAAGCTCCGGGCTGGCTCTATCCCCGATAATTTGATAATCCCACACAACTTCATCTATCGGAAAAGGCACCTGCTGCTGAGCTTCGTAACTTATAATCTGGTTTATTTTACTTTCTTCCACGGCAGGCAGTTTTACATATCTGGTAAAAACAGACTGTCCGGGCACGGCTATAACCACTTGGGAAGGGATTATGTTATTTTCCGCGAGTATGTTCTGAAGGGAGAGGATTATCCGGTTTGAGTGATCCTCTGATTTATCTTCAGGATCAAAATCAAGTTCATGAATCGCGCAATTTAGCAGTTTAACACCGGAACTGGTTTTCTGCAGTTCAACAAGTTTTATCGCGCTTGTTCCGATATCAAGGCCAAGAACCGATTTATTAGGATTAAGAAAGTTTAAGTCAAATTTCATTTCAATTTTGTCAGTTCGTACTCATTAAAATCTTTCAGCGCGAAAGGGCTTTCAGATTTGGTTCTCAGCTGGCCGGTAATAATTTTTTTACCGTCCCACCAGGCTCTTTTGCCGGCATACTTGAAACTCTTCGCGTCCTGAATGTCCCCCATGTGCAAAAGTTCAACTGTAATCTTCTGAACTCCGCCATACCTGTCCAGCACTGAAGGAGGTATATACATTACAGCTTTATGAGTTGCCGCACAGGCAACATCCATATAAGTCTCTTCACCCGATAATACAACTGCTTTAGAACCGGAACCAAGCTGTACATAATATTTGAGAGTAACATCATCGGACCATTCCAGCTTAGTTTTATAAGTAACAAAAATTTCCGTCCACCGTTGTTTCTTTTTACCCTTCGTGGAAAGCGCGATAAGGCCGCCTGAATGTCCCGACGTCTTCTGGATTTTCATTTCGGAATTAAGCTTAACCTTTTTGATTTTAAAGTTTTGCTTAGCGGCAAATGAATGGGTTGCGCTTAAGGAGGAAAATAAAAACAAAACAATGAAAAAGCATAAAAAAGTTTTTACTTTTTCATTCACAATACTTCCTCTCCTTAATTAGAAGCGCAGTATAAAAATGCGGCAACAATCGAGATTGCTTTCCCGAAAGGAATTTTACCAACAAAAACATCGATTGCCAATACTTGTTTTTACCTTAGTAATATTTAACAATTACACTTGTTATACTTGTAGGCTCATGTAACAAATAACAAAAACCAAAGAGAGGCAAGTATAACACCTCATGAAATTTTGTGTCAAGCGATAAAAGATTTAAAGCAGTGAATCGTCAATAGTGGATGGTGAATAGTAAATAATTTATTTTTTTCAATTCACGAAATACCAAATTGTTGTTTGAAATCTACAATTCAATCATATAGTATATACTTAATATAAATGAGAAATTTCATGAAAATCCTATTCTATTTTTTGCTGGCAGGCACGGCTTTATATCTCTACCTTCGCTGGTTTGAGTGGAAAAACGTTTTTTATCCTTTCAGAAAAATTGAATTTGTTCCTTCGGAGGCCGGATTAAAATACGAAAATATCACCTTCCATACAATGGATGACAAAAAATTGAACGGATGGTTTATACCCGCTCAACAACCCATCGGAACAGTAATATTCTGTCATGGAAACGCGGGTAATATTTCCCACCGCCTTGATACAATAAAACTCTTTAATTCAATCAATCTTAACGTGTTTATTTTCGATTATAGAGGCTACGGCAAAAGCAGCGGCTTCCCTACCGAAAAAGGCCTCTACCTTGATGCCGAAGCGGCGTATGATTACCTCGTAATGAGGAATGGTATTGATAAAGGGAAAATCACACTTTACGGGGAATCACTGGGTGGAGCAGTTGTTTACGACCTTGCTTTAAAAAGGAATGTTTCCGCCGTTATCACATTTGGAACCTTCTCATCAGTCGCTGATATGACAAAAGTGGTTTTTCCCGGACTTCCCATAGGAAAATTTCTGTCCATAAAATTTAATACGATTTTGAAAATTAAACAGGTTAACTGCCCAAAGCTGATAATACACAGTATCAACGATGAAATCGTTCCATACAGCCAGGGACAAAAATTATTCGAATCCGCCCGCGTGCCTAAAGAATTTTATCAAATGCGCGGGGGACATAATGACGCGGTATTATTACACAGCCGGGAATTTATCAAAAAAATAGAAGAATTTCTTATGAAGTAATACTTTTATAATGGCTAATGCGACGCGGTTTTTTATTTTCATCAAGAACAATACATACAGCGTCTATTCTGTATTTTCCTTTGTAGTTTCTGAAATTTATATACGCCTCCGCGTTTTTAACAAGCTTATTAAATTTATTTCTATTTATTGATTCTTCGGGAGTCCCAAACTTCTCCCCCACCCTTGTTCTCACTTCAACAAACACTAAACTATACTTTGTCTCGCGCGATTAAATCAATCTCCGCGTATTTATTTTTATAATTCTGCTTAAGTATGTCGTATCCTTTACGCTTAAGATGTTTCTTCGCGATAGACTCACCCAGACTCCCTGTTCTAAGATGTCCAGATTTCATAGCAAATTATATGTCCCCTTCCTGGATTCTCGGCCTGTACTGCAATGCTTCCGCCATATGGGAAACAGCTATATCCTTCAATCCTCCCAAATCGGCAATCGTCCTTGCCACCTTTATCATTTTATAGTAGGAACGGGCAGAAATCTGAAATTTCGCGCCAGCCTGAGTAAGAAGCTGTTTTACTTCTTTTGAAACATGACAGTATTTTCTGATATGGCGGTTTTTCATTTCCGAGTTTGTATGGATTTTCTCTGTTTCAAACCGCTCACTCTGAATTTCTCTCGCGCTTACCACCCGCTTTCGCATCTCGGCGGATGATTCCAGAGAGTTTTTTAACTGCTTATCTTCCGAAAGTTTCTTAATATCAACAACAGGAACCTCAACATGAAGATCTATGCGGTCCGAAATAGG
>JAGLRQ010000114.1 GCA_023136205.1 Candidatus Auribacterota bacterium | reverse complement strand
AGCTGGCAAAAAGATTTCTTCCGGACATACCGGACGAAATGGAAAACCCTTTTATTTTTAAATTTAACACGGCAAATATTCCAATACTTCAGATTGGGATCCAGGGAGATGAATCTTATATAGAACTTTACGATATGGTAGATAACAGGATAGTTGATCAGCTGAAGCAGCTTCCCGGAGTAGGTACTGTTCAGCTGTACGGGGGGTTCCAGAAGCAGATTAACATATGGATTGACAGACAAAAGCTTGAGGGATATGGGTTTTCGGTTCTGGATATTAAGGATGTCTTAAGGCGTGAAAATATTACCCAGCCTGTTGGAAATGTAAAGACGGGGCTAACGGATTATCTTGTAAGGATTCCCGGGGAATTTGAAAATCCCGAGGAGATTAATTATGTGACGCTGGGTGAAAGAAACGGAAAACTCATATATCTTAAAGATGTCGCGAGAATAGAAGACGGGTTCAAAGAGCTGGATATGCATGTAAGGGTTGATAAAAACCCGGGCCTTTTTCTTATGGTGCAGAAACAGGTGGGAACGAATTCAGTTCAGGTTGCCCGGAGAGTTAAAAAAAGGCTTGATGAACTGATAAAAAAACTTCCGCCTGATGTTAAGGCTAAAATTATTTTTGATACTTCCGCGGACATTGTTACATCTATCGACACACTTAAAACAAACCTCTGGTACGGGATTTTGCTTGTAGTTCTGGTTGTTTGGTTTTTCCTGAGGAGTTTTAAGTCAAGCCTTATCGTTGCTTTTACAATACCATTCTCTCTTCTTTTATCATTTATATACCTTTTTATGACCGATAAGACCATAAATATAGTAAGCCTTTCATCTTTGGTTATAGCTCTCGGCATGGTGGTTGACGGCGCAATCGTCGTTGTTGACAACATTACCAGGCATGTGGCCAGGGGGGAGCGTCCGAGAGAAGGGGCAATATATGGCACTATGGAGATATTTTTTGCGGTGGCTGCCTCCACCTTAACTACGGTTGTAGTTTTTGCGCCGCTGCTTTTTGTAAGGGGAGTGGTAGGAATCATGTTTGGCGAGCTGGCTGCCATTATTATAATTACGCTTTTTGGGGCCCTTTTTACCTGTGCCACGTTTACCCCGATGCTGTGTTCAAAATGGATAAAACCTTCCGCTCAAAAATCAGGGAAGAAATTAATTTTCGGATCATTATATAATGCTTCTGAAAAAAGTTTTACGGCTATCGAGAGAATATACGCGTCTTTGATTAAATTTTGCATAAAGCATAAAGGCATTGTAGCGTTCGCGTTTGCGGTTATTTTTTTTACAAGCTTATTAATGGCTCCTTTTATAGGAGCGGATTTTTTTGCCGAAGAAGATTCAGGTGATTTGCGGGTGACTGCCGAACTTCCTGTAGGAACCAGGGTGGAAGAGACCGATAAGGTTGCCGCGAGAATAGAAGAGATTTTTGAAAAAGAAGTCCCCGAGAAGAAATATATGTTTGTAAGATCCGGGAAGATGCCGGGGATAGCTGCTGCTCTCGGGCACAACATGGGGAATAATCTCTGCGAGTCCGGTGTAAAATGTGTAAAAAAGGATAAAAGAAAAAGGTCTATATGGGAAATTGCGCAGGTAGTAAGAGAAAGAATTGAAAAAATAGGCGGTGTTGTAAAGCTGGGGATATCTACCGGCAGCCCTATCGGACAAATAGTTATCGGGGGCGGGGGCAAAAGCATTCAGGTGGAAGTAATTGGCAATTCTTTCGAAAAAACTGATAAGGTTGCTAAAGGCATTATGGAAGTCATGAGGGATGTTGAAGGTGCCGTTGATATAAGCATTTCACGTGAGATAAACCGCCCGGAGATAATAATTAAAGTTGACAGGGAAAAAGCATCTTCTCTCGGGCTTGATATGACCATTATCAGCCAGACATTGAAAACTTATATCGAGGGAGGCGTGGCTTCAAATTACAGGGAAGAGGGTAACACTTATGATATAACGGTAAGGCTTGAAGAGCCTTTTCGGCAGAGCATTGAGGATATACAAAATCTTATTGTGATTTCACCGTATTCCGGCAGGCAGATACGGCTAAGCAATATAGCAAAAGTTGAAGAAACAGTAGGCCCTTTGGAAATAGAAAGGAAAAACCGTGAAAGAGTTTTGATGGTTGAATGCAATATTCACGATCGTTCTATGGGAGAAGTTGTCGCGGATGTAAGAATGGGAATCAGCAGAATGCCTTTGCCGGAAGGGGTAGCTATAAATTTCGGAGGGGAGGCGGAAGAACAGAAAGAAGCTTTTAAAGATCTTTTTACACTTCTTGTTCTTGGAATTATACTTGTATACATGGTTATGGCCGCGCAGTTTGAATCTTTCCTGGACCCTTTTATTGTGGTTTTTTCAATTCCGTTTACATTTACCGGTGTGCTTCTGGCATTTATTCTTACAGGAACCACTTTGAATGTTATGTCTTTCCTCGGGGTCGTTATGCTTATGGGTATTGTTGTAAACAACGCCATAGTCCTGATAAGTTATATCAATATTCTTAGATCAAGGGCTTTTTCCGTGAAGGATTCTATAATCAGCGGTTGCAGGGATCGCCTCAGGCCTGTATTAATGACTACACTTTCAACCATAGTCGCGATGTGTCCGCTGGCGTTTTTCCGGGGCGAGGGTTCCGAATCCTGGCAGCCGTTAGGAATTACTATGATAGGGGGGCTTAGTGTATCAGCGTTTGTGACTTTGTTCCTGATTCCAACGGTATATGCTATATTTGAAATGCGAAAAGAAAATAACCGGGAGATAATTAGCTAAGGAGTATTTAAATGCCTGAAAAAGAATTAAAGATGGTAATGGTGGTTTATTATGAGGCAATGGATGATGAAGTGATGGAGGTTTTAGGCCGTTGCTGTATGCCTTATTTCACAAAGTTACAGGGGGTTTTTGGCAAAGGCGAATTGTCCGGAACCAGGCTTGGGAATGATGTATGGCCCGGCAAAAACAATTTAATATATGTTGCCTGTGAAGATGAAACAGCAGGAAAAATAATTAACGGCGTCGCGGAACTTCGAAAAAAGCGCGGCAAAGAGGGCATAAAGGCATTTAGCTGGGATTTGAATTAAAAAAACACATCTACTGAACTTTTATAATACTCAATACCAATTTAAAGCGGGGATACGTTATGAAGCCTATCAAAACAAAAATAATCGCGACTGTCGGTCCGGCTGCTCATACATTTTCTACATTAAAGAGTATGGTTTCAGCCGGTGTTGATTTATTCCGTATTAATTTTTCTCATTGCGAACATTCTGAAGCTGAAAAAATAGTAAAAACCATAAGGAAAGTGTCCGGGTATTTTGACAGGCCCATAGGCATACTGGCAGATCTCCAGGGCCCTAAAATTCGGGTTGGAATTTTTGAAAATGGCCATATAACAATAAAAAGAGGTAGTATTGTTGCTATAACCGGCAGTGATGTTAAGGGAAAGGAAGGGTTAATCCCCACGATATATAAGAATTTTGTCAAAGACATTAAGAAGAATGACACCATACTTGTTAATGACGGCCTCATAAAGTTAAAAGCCTTAAAGAAGGATTCAACAAAAGTATATTGTAAAGTCATAAACGGCGGCATAATAAAAAACCATAAGGGAATAAATCTCCCGGGGGTAAAAATAAGTTCTCCGTCACTGACGGCTAAGGATAAAAAAGACCTTATTTGCGCGGCCAAAATAGGTGTTGATTACCTGGGTTTGTCCTTTGTTCGTTCGGCTGGCGATATTAAAATGATAAAGTCTTTTATGAAGCGGAGGGGAATAGATATTCCTGTTATCGCGAAGATAGAAAAAGGCGAAGCTCTGAAAGATATTGAAAAGATTTTAAATTTATCTGACGGAATAATGGTTGCCAGGGGAGATTTGGGCACAGAGATTCCCGCGGAGCAGGTTCCTCCGGTGCAGAAAAGGTTAATAAGCCTTGCTAATAAAATGTACAAGCCGGTAATAACCGCGACCCAGATGATGGAATCCATGATAGAAAATCCCATTCCTACAAGAGCGGAAGTGAGTGACGTTTCAAATGCTATTTTTGACGGTACAGATGCTGTTATGTTATCCGGAGAGACGTCAGTGGGTAAATACCCTGTAAGAGCCGTAAGTATGATGAATAAAATTGCCGCTAACTCAGAGTCCAGCGGATACGAACCACGGATTGTAACGGGGTTTGACAGCGAGAAGACAGGCCTGGCTTTTTCTATTGTTCATGCTGCTTGTGAAGCAGCGGCAGAATCAAAAGCAAACTGGATAGTTGTTTATACCGAAACAGGTAAAACAGCTTTGAACCTTTCCAAAAGAAAACCCACCGCGTCTATTATAGCTCTTGCTTCATCACCGGTGGTTGCCCAAAGGCTATGTCTCTATAATGGAGTAATACCGGTCCTTATAAAGGGGAACAAGGATTATTCGAAACTTATTAGTGAAGGCCGCCGTAAGCTTTTAACCAAATGCCTTGTTAAAAAAGGCCAGGTTTTGGTTATGATATCCGGGGATGCTCATCACGATGCAACTGCTAATACTCTTAAAATGGTAAAGGTGTAATAACTCGTGAATCGTATTTCGTATACAGTATTTAGTAGGTGGGATACAGTATTTTATCTCCTTGCTTTGTCATGCTGAACCTGTTTCAGCATCTTTTCTTTTTTTTACTGTAAATTCTGTTAATCCCTGTCACAAAATGTTGGAAGGCTGGCTGTCAAAGCTATTTTTCCTGTTTTAAATTTTATTCCAGTCATAGGAAACTTTTATCTTTCCACCTGCGTCAATACTTATAAACCTGTATTCGCAGACATTTATAATCCTGGTACCTTTATATGTTGTAGCCTGGTTTTTTAAAAGGCTTGGTTGATGGATATGCCCGTGCAGCCATAGGACAGGCTGCAGTTTTTCAATAACTGTTTTGAAGCAGTCAAAGCCCTTGTGACAGGGATCTTTGAGATCGTGAACATCCGCGATGGGTGCGTGCGATACGACAATAAGCGGATTTTTAGGCCTGCCGGATATTTTCCCGAACATATGTTTCAGCTTAATTTTTTTTAATAGGGAATTGACATGACTTTTCATCTCTTTTTCTTCATATTGTGTTCCCTGCCCGTTATACCACCGTGAGCCCTCAAATCCGATTAATGAATATTCTCCCCGTTTGATGAAATTCTTATGGAGATTACTGCCGGGGAGAGCTGTTCTTGAGTTAAAAGCGGCTGGTTGAATTCCGCCGGGGCTTTCTTTTTGCCGGGCATCATGATTTCCGTAAACAAACATTAGCTCAAGGTTTAGCGATCCGGAGAGATATGTCAGATAATCTCTTCCAAGGTCTCCGCATGAGATTAGATAGTCAAGGCTTTTGGAAATGGACGGATTTTTTTTCAGAATACTTTCCAGAGAAGAACTTTCCCTGTCCGATATGGCTAGTATTTTTATCACGTGTTACCCTTTTCCCTGGAGGGCCTGGCAATACCTTTGAAAAATTTAGTGAATATTGAAGGGATAATATCTGTAATCTTCTCAGGCTTAAATTTTTTTATAAAATCTTTCTTTGAAAAATCGAAGCCTACGTCATAACCGACTTCTTGAGACAAATAGTACTTATGAAGAGAAACCCAGACGTAAAGGTCAGTATAGGTTCTATCAGGAAAATCTTTCAAGAGCTTATCCTTGAAGATTACATGAATTGCGGGTATGAAGATGTTTTCATACCATTCGTAAGCCGCGTAAATTATTTCCCTGTTTTTTAACCTGCCTTTATCATGATATTCCTTAAACGATAGGATTGCTTCGTATAGCTTGGCAAAGCTTGTAAGATTGGTTACTTTTATAGGATATTTTAAAATGTTATTTTTTAGATGTGTCTTTTCTTCAAAGCTTTTTTCTTCAAGGAGTATTAGAAACTTCTTTGCTGTCGCGGAGTTGTATGTATATTTTTTTGCGGATTTGAGATCAAGTTCGAAACCCACTTTTGTTATTTCAGCATCTATAAATTCAGTTTTAAAGACATTTTTTGCTACAGTTACTCTGTGGTGCCCGTCTATGACAAAATAATTATCCAAAACCTGATAAACTTTTATTGGAGCAAGTTCTTTTCCACTTTTTATCGCGTTAAGCACGCTTAAATATTTTGCGCTTTTGATGTCCTTCGCTGTGAAAAATTTACTGGTAAAATCGGTATAACGATCCACACTGCCTATTATGTTTTTTATTGGTATCGGCTTTATGCCTACATACGAAATGCTTTTTGTGTCGAGATTTTTAATCAGCCTCGTGTAATCGACAAGCTCCTTGTCCTCTTTTATAATTATATCATTGTTCCTTAAAAGTTTTTTGCCGGATTTTGAGGCAACCTGAGCCTTTAAAGCATCAATTTCAATTTTTTGTTTCTTTTTCATAAGTTATTTTGTAATACCCCCTTAAAAAGATGATAAGTTAAGTGCATCGAAAATTCAACGATTAAAGAGAAACTGTAATTGTTGAAAAGAGCTGGATATGAATTTAAACTTTAAGACAGGTAAAGAAATTGCTAAAAAAATATTCTAACAAAGATATTCTTGCCATATTGCTCCCTAAAAAAGTATGGATATTTTTTTGATATGATATAATAATTTACAATAAGATGAAAAAAATTATAAATGTCAAAAGGCCGAAAAATGGAAAATAAAGGAAAAACCAAAATAAAAAATCTTATTGAAGAAATAAAAGTTTTTAAAAAAAAGATATCAGGATTTCTAAAATCGCAAGCCGAGTACAACAAGACAAAAGGCGCCTTGTTAACCGCGAACCAGCAGTTAAGAGCATCTGAACAGCAATTGAAAGCCGCTAATCACCAATTAAAGGCGAGTGAACAGCAGCTCCGCGCTGAAATCATCGAGCGCAAGGAAGCGGAAGATGAGATACGCGAAAGTAGAATTAAGCTCCAAGTCCTGTACGATTCGTCCAGCGATGCGATAATGCTCCTCGATGAGAAAGGTTTTTTTGATTGTAATAATGCGACGTTGCGACTTTTCGGTTGTGCCACCAAAGAAGAATTTTGCAGCAAGCATCCGGCTGATTTTTCACCTCCGACTCAACCGGACGGCACTGATTCGATGAGTTATGCCAGGAATAATATTGCACGTGCCTTAAAAGAAGGCAGCATACGGTTTGAGCATTTACACCGACGTTTGGACGGTACTGATTTTCCTGCCCAAGTGTTGCTTGATAAGATGACGCTGGGTGGCAAGGAAGTACTTCAGGCAAGGGTATTTGATATCACCGAGCGCAAAAAAGCTGATATGAAATTACGCGCTAGCGAGCGACAGTATCGTTTTCTCGCTGATAATACTGCTGACTGCATCTGGATGATGGATAAAGACTTAAGATTTACCTATATCAATCCGGCTATCTTTCCCATGCTTGGATATACACCGGAAGAATGGATCGGCACTACTTTAACTGAGCATTGTTCCGCGGAAGATATAAAAAAAACGCTAACCGTAATAACTGAAACGTTTAAAAATAAGGGAAGTTACAACGCGACATATGAAATGAGCATGAACCATAAAGATGGAAGAATGATTTCCGTTGAAATACATGGTAAAATCCTGCTTGATAAAAATAAAAATCCCGCGGGTTTTTCCGGAATTACACGAGATATCACCAAGCGTAAGAAGGCGAACGAAGAGATACGTCGGATGGCAACAATAGTAGAACAGGCGGCGGAAGGAATTGCCGTTGCGAACATTGAAGGCGATATACAGTTCGTTAACCACGCGTGGGCTGCTATGCACGGATATAAGAGTAGTGACAAGCTGATAGGTAAACATCTAAGTATATTTCACACTAAAGAACAGTTGAAGACTGATGTGATCCTGTTCAACGAGGAGGCTAAGCAAAGTGGGCACAAAATCGGTGAAGTAGGACACATGCGCAAAGACGGAACAACATTTCCGACAATGATGATGGTTACTCTCCTTAAAAACGAACAAGGCAAGCCTTACGGCTTTGCGGGTTTCGCGCAAGACATTACCGAGCGTAAGAAGGCTGATGCTGAGCTTCAAAAACGCTTAAAGGAGCTCGAAATATTCTTTAAAGCCAGCACGGTAAGAGAAGAGCGGATTCTGGAATTGAAAAAGGAAGTCAAGCGGCTTGAAGAAGAACTTAATAAAGTAAAGAAAAAATGAGAGAACTTTTATGAAGATAGCGAATAAGATAAGCTTTTCTTTTTTTGTCACAGCCATTACTTTGGCTGTATCAGTAACGATTATTTTTTATCATATAGAAAAAGAAAATTTAAAGACAGCGATATTTAACCATTTAGCCACAGCGAGTCAATCAAGAGCTGCCCATATAGAAACGATATTAAAAGGCTATAAAGAAGCTACCGCAATATTAGCAGCGGGAAACGTTTTTAAAGACGCAGTAGATATGACTAAAGACAATAATCAGAGAATAGCGCAGGCCAATAGAAGGATAAAAAGTACGCTACAAGCCCTCCCGGAAATTTCCAGAATCAGGATTTTGGATAAAAACGGCATAGTAATCGTGTCCAGCCATAAAGATATAAGCCTTGATAAAAGTGCGGAAAAAATATTCTTAAAAGGCCGGGAAGACATTTATATCGAAGATATACATATTTCTAAATTCACCGGAAATATTGTTATCAGCATAGCAGCCCCGATATTTTTAAGTGGAGAGTTCGCGGGGATTACTGTTATAAATTTTAATGAGACAGCATTGTTTGAAACAACAACAAACAGAACAGGTTTAGGCAAAACCGGCGAGATCTATATTGTGAATAGAGACGGCCACATGATAACGCCTTCCCGTTTTAAAGAAGATACTTTTCTTAAAGTAAGAATTGACACTGAAGTTGTAAGAGAAGCTTTTAAAGCTATTGAAAAATTTGGGATAGAAAAACATAGGCACAACCCTCTCCTATATACGAATTACAGAGGCGTTGAAGTTGTGGGTATACACGATCATATAAATCCAATGCAGTGGATTCTTGTTACAGAAATTGATAAAAAAGAGGCTTTTGCGCCATTGTGGAAAATGAAAAATTTGCTAATTTTTGTCGCAATAGTTACTCCTATTGCGGCATGGCTGATTGGAATTTTTGTAGGTAGAATTATCTCCCGTCCAATTCATGCGCTGCACAAAGGAAGCGAAGTTATTGGTTTTGGCAATCTGGATTATAAGGTAGGAACTAACGCGAAAGATGAAATTGGCCAACTTTCACGGGCATTTGATCAAATGACCGCTGATTTAAAAAATACAGTTGTTTCTAGAAATTATGTTGATAATATTGTCGGCAGTATGACTGATATTCTGGTTGTGGCAGCTCCTGATGGGAAAATTGAGAAAACTAACAGAGTAGTATTAGATGTTTTGGGATACAATGAGCAAGAATTAATCGGAAAAGATGTAAGCCTTTTGTTTCCGGAAGAAGAAAGAGCGCCTAAGGGGACTAAACTTGGGGAACTTGTTGAGAGGGGCATATTAGAGGACTACGAGATATATTTTAGGGCCAAAGATGACAGAAAAGTTCCTGTACTTTTAAGCGGTGCGGTGATGAAGTCTGTAGATTGCCCTTTTAACGGCCCGGTAAAAGATTGCCCAACATACAAAGAGAGGGGCGTGCATTGTGAAAAAATTCTGGGCATAGTTTATTTGGCTAAAGACATCACTGAGCGCAAGCAAGCGGAAAAAGCGCTTGAACAAGCGCATACGAACACTAAAAGCATATTAGAGAAGACGCAAGTCGGGATTGTAATCGTCGGCAAGGACAGGAAGATTAGATGGGTTAACGAAAGCGCTAGAAGGATGGCCGGTATTGAGAATGTAAATGTTCTGATAGGTAAAAACTGTGGTGAATATCTTTGTCCTGCCGATCAAGATAGATGCCCAATCCTGGATGAAAATAAGCAATTGGATAATAGTGAGAGGATATTACGGCGGCATGACGGTAAGGAAATACCTATTATTAAGACAGTCAACGAGATTACGTTTGACAATGAAAATGTTTTGCTTGAAACATTTATTGACAACACCAAGAGTAAGCAAGCGGAAGAAAAATTAAACCAGGCCTTAAGAGAGGCGGTAAAATCCCACGGAATAATGCTAAGCATGCTGAATGACAATAATCAAATAAGAGAAAAATTGGAAAAAAATTTAAAGGAATTAAAAGAAACCCAGGGCATGTTGGTGCAGTCTGAAAAACTTGCCTCGCTTGGCAGCCTCGTTTCCGACATGGCTCACGAAGTAAATAATCCCTTGATGATAATATCCGGCAACGCGCAGCTTTCTCTAATGGAAGATTTCAAAGGCCGGCCGCACTTAAAGGAAAGTTTCCAGGTTATTAAAGAAGAGTGTACGCGGGCAAAGGATATTATCAGGAGATTGCTTGTATTTTCGAAACCAAGCAAAGGCGAAATTAAAGCGGTAGATATTAATAAATCTTTAGATTTTGTGGTCAAATTACTGGAACACCAATACTCGCTTTCAGATATTAAAATAACAAAAAAGTATACCGCGTCTTTACCTAAAATAGAGATAGACGAAAAACAAATGCACGAAGTATTTATGAATTTATTAAAGAATTCCGAAGAAGCTATGCCCAAAGGAGGGACTATTACGATATCTACTTCAAAAAAAGATGATAATATACACATAAATTTTAAAGATACGGGCATCGGCATATCGCAAAAAGTTATCAAAAAGATATTTGACCCGTTCTTTACAACGAAGGAAAACGGAACCGGATTAGGGCTCTCTGTGTGTTATGGCATTGTCAAGGCTCATGGAGGAGAAATAATATATGAAAGCAAAATGGGCAAGGGGACGGCCGCTGTCATCCTTTTACCTATCTATTAGTGGAGAAAAAAATGGGGGTAGAGCGTGACATATAGGATTTTAGTAGTAGATGACGAACCCGCGATAGTAAAAATTTTAGAAACTTTTCTTGCAAAAATGGGCTTTGAAGTAATAACCGCTTTAGGCGGAGAGAAGGCTGTTGAAATACTTCGTTCTGATATTAAGGCCGATCTTATAATTCTGGATATGAAGATGCCCAAGATAAAAGGCCTTGATGTTTTACAAGAGATGAAAAGGATAAATAAGCGGATACCGGTTATTATTTTAAGCGGTTCATTAGGCACAAAATCGTATCGCAAGCAGTTGAAAAACATGGGGTGCCCTCAGTTGTTTGAGTATCTTATAAAACCTGTAGATCTTGGCCAGCTTTTAGATGCAATTAAGAAGATACAAAATCAAAACCTTAAGGCATAATAGACCATAAAGGATAAGATGACAGATAGAGACAATAGTGGCATAAGGCGTAATGAGGGGGCTGCAGCGCTGCTCGTGGAGCAGTATCAGCAAAGAACTTTTGTCTTGGTATTGTATTTGATTGGAGATGACCGTGATAAGGCATATGATATTACAGCTTCGAGTTTTGTTGAGGCGCTTGTCTCGACCCCTTCGCTTGAAGATAAAGGCTCTTTTCTTATCAGTCTTGTCCGCGCGGCTATTGAAAAAAGCCGGGCCGCAAAAATAATTCCCTTTTCTGAGAAAACTGATTTTGCGGATTTTCCTTCCGAAAAAAGAAATTCACTTCTTATGATAAAAAAGGCTCTTCAGGCGCTCACCTTTAACGAGAAAGCCCTTCTTCTTTTACGCGATCAGCTTCATCTTTCCTATAGAGAAATCTCCGCCATCTTTAAGATACCTGAAAGTGATTCTCGGATTCAAACAGTGCGCGCACGGATTCATATCAGAGAGAAGGTTGAGGAGGTTTTGAGCAGTGGAGAATAATTTTAACATGGATTGCGGCGATATCAGGGAAAAATTAAAAGCCTTCCTGGATGACTTACTTGTAGATGATGAATATCAGGCTTTCGTTAACCACCTGAATAGCTGCGGGAAGTGCAAGGATTATGTAAGAAAAATAGGGTCTATTTCCAATCAGTTGTGGGAATTAGGCGATGTTGACGCCCCTTCGGATTTAAGCTCTACAATCCTTTTCAGGTTAAAACAAGCTGAACAAGAAATTAGAAAGCCCAAGTTTGTTATTTCGAAAAAGCTGAATATCAGAATTCTTGTCGGGATTTTAGCACTTTCGATACTTTTCTTCGGGACTGAGTATTTTAAATACCGCTGTTCTTTAAGGGAAGTAGATGAAACTCCCGTGCTAACAACAATTATAGAGCGAAGGCCGGCGATAAACAATTACGAAACAGAATTGTTATCTGAAGATTTAAAAGGAATCGCAAAAACACGAGGACTGCCTGAGAAGAAAGAAGCTGCCGGGGGAATTTTTGAAGAGAGAGTTTCTACAGAAAAAACTTCGGCATTGGCTGATTCTTCAGATATGGCCGAGGTTCAAATTGTTGAACCCAAACCGCTTCATTGGCATTTTATATATTCTGAAGACACTGAAAAAACCAAACTATTGGATATGATTAGCATCCTGGGCATCAGGCCCGACTATCAAGATTCTAGTTTGCTTGTTTTTAATGTCAAGGGTGCGGAGCTTGATAACTTGCTTGAGCAAATAAAGTTCGCTTTTCAGCGGAGAAATCCTTTACATAATTACAGTGCCGGAACAGCTGCCTTTCAGGAAAGAGAAAGCCGTGTTTCTATGTATCTTGAAAACAAAAAAGATAAACCTTCTAACATCTTTCACTGGCATATTTTTTCCGCTGTACGCCAGAGGCCAAAATTATTGAATATTATTCGAAAAACAGGTGTTTCAGTTGATTATGAATCGAGAGAGCTTATTATTTTCTCTATTGCAAGGACAGAAATCGCGAAATTGAAAAGCCGAATACAAACCATGGTGGTTTCTGCGGATGTTGTTTTTACCGAATTTGGCTATTTGGAACCTGAAGAGGATCAGCCAGCCAGTAAACTAGCAAAGATTTCGATTTATTTTTCAAAGAAACGATAGACCACTTTATAGCAAAAATCAAGGGTTGATGTGGTAAATGTATTCGCGGATCTGCTGAGACAGCCTGCCCATAAAAGAGGAGCATTGTCTTATGATAAAGATATTGGTTGTAGATGATGAAGTGAGGATTAGGGAACTTTTACATAAAGCCCTGGTTAAGAAAGGATACCATGTTGTTACTGTTCCAAACGCGGAGCAGGCATTGGCTTGTATTACTCAAGAATCTTTTGGCCTTGTCCTTTTGGATATTAGATTAACCGGAGAGTCAGGGATTTCTGTTTTAAAAAAAATCAGAGAACTGCAGAAGAAGATCCCCGTGGTGATCTATTCAGGTGTTATTACGCCTGAGCTTGAAAAGGAAGCTCGAATAGCCGGAGCTAACGAAGTCTTAAGCAAAGATACAGAGATCATGCAGCTTGTAGAGCAAATAAGCAAGTTTATTAAGGGTAGTGCTCGTGTTTCTCAGGGTTTGTCTAAAAGAAAAGAGAAGTCAATCCTTATTGTCGATGACGAGCCGGAAATTCGCCGCGTCCTAAGCCTCTTCTTTAAAAAAAAGGGGTATGCGAATGTGGAGGAGGCTGAAAATGGTGAAAGAGCGCTTGAAATTGCCCGTTCTAAGGAATTCTCGGTTGCTTTGCTTGATATCAATATGCCGGGAATGAACGGCCTCGTTACTATGCAAAAGCTATTGGAGATCAACCCTAAACTCGGCATTGTGATAGTTACAGGGAGACAAGATAATGAAAATATCAAAAAAGCGATAGAGATGGGCGCTTACGGTTATGTTTTGAAACCTTTTGATCTTTTATATCTGGAGCTTGTCGTAATGTCCAAGTTGGCTATAGCAGAAAATTAGGGGTTACCCGAACCTTGTTTTGAAAATGGGGAGTAGCGGGTGGAATTAGCTTACAACACATATATTGAAATACGTTGCGGGTATATTTTGTTTTTGTTATGATCACAAATAATGAATGAAAAAAAAGTCCATTTAGTCTTCGCTCCTTCTCTTCTTTACTCGCCGTATGAGGTCTTGGGCGAAAATATGTGGCCGCCTATGGGCATACTTTATCTTTCCTCATATCTTCGTTCCAGAATGGCGAATGTAGAAATCAAGATAACTGACGGCTGTAAAATAGGATATAAAAGTACGCTTCAAGAAATAAAAAAATTCAAGCCGGACATAGTCGGGATTTCTTTCTATACTACCCTGGCCTACGGCGCGTCAAAGTTAGCTCAAGAGGTAAAAAAAATACTACCCTCCTCAATAGTGGTGATGGGCGGCGCTCATGCTACTACCCTGCCGGAGGATACACTTAAGGCCAGCGGAGCGGATATAGTAATAATAGGTGAAGGCGAAAAGACATTCAGTCGGATTGTAAGACTAATATCCCAGGATAAGAATTTGTCTGAGTTCGCGAATCTTCCGGGAATATGTATTAAGATTGATGGTAAAGTACGCCAAAATGCGCCGTCTAAATTCATAACTCCTTTAGACAAGATTCCCTTCCCTGCCTGGGACTTGATTGACATTGCGGAATATAAGGGGTGGTATATGTCAAAACAGAGCCCGGAGGCAACTATGTTTTTTTCCCGGGGGTGCCCGTACAACTGCACATTCTGTTCCAACCGTGTATGGAAATCATCACAGCCGGTTGTTCGTTTCCGCAGCCCACAGAATATAGTTGATGAAATGGAGTATCTAAAGAATAGTTTTTCTGTGAAAGAGATATTTGATAACTCCGATGAATTTAACTGCAATTTAGAACATTCTTTAGCTGTTTGCCGTGAAATTAAAAAAAGAAATTTGGGTATAACCTGGAAGACACAATTACGGGTTAGCCCGTTTACAGAAGAACTTGCGAAAGAATTGGCCGCGTCAGGCTGCTGGTATGTGCACCTCGGAGTTGAAAGCGGCAATCAGGAAACACTAAATGGCATAAAAAAGAAGATAGATTTAAAGGACGTGGAGCTGACTTGTAAACTCTTGAAAAAATATAATATAAAAGTTATGGCGCTTTTTATGCTTTTTAATGTATGGGAAGAAAACGGGAAATTGTGCTATGAAGATGTAAAAATGACCAAAAATACACTGGATTTCGCGTGGAAACTGGTTAAAAATAATCTTGCTGATTATATCAGCTGGTCAATAGCAACACCATATCCGGGCAGCGAACTATACGATATTGCTTGTAAACATAATTTGTTGAACCCGGCATTTCGGGATAGTTGGGAAAGTTGGCAAAAAGAAGGCTTATTTATAATGGATTTGCCCGGTGTTAGCAAAACGGACAGAAACATAATAAAATTAAAAGGTGAATTTCTTAGAATGATGTGTCTCTTGAAAAGAAAATATTTCAAACTGAAAGACCTTCCTTTTCTTGCCAAACGGGCGCTTCATATATTGAGATATTCCGCGAAATAATATGCAAGATTATTCATATACCAGGCGTTTCAATATAAAGTTTATCAGCATATGCCTTATTCTTGGAATCCTTGTCATTGGTACTTCCATTTACAAAATTGTCAAGGTGAAAAAGAACAGCCATTTTAATCCCTCAGCGCCGGGTTCCTTATATTATGCCGAGGCGGCTTTCCATTACCGTTACGCGGAACTTGCAGCGGAAGAAGGGGAAAACGTCTTTCCTTTATTAAAAAATGATAAGTCAATACAGCATCCGGAAACTATCAATGTTTTTAAATATTACACAATAATGATGGAATTTTTTTATGGTTTCCTGTATAGGCTATTCAGTTTTGGATTACCCTTTAATCTCTTTCTTATATATTTAAGCTGTTTTTTCTCAAGCCTGTCTCTCGTAATGGTGTTTCTGATTACTAAAACGTTATTTAAAAATAGCCTTGTCGCGCTCGCGGCCTCTCTTTATTATATTACTACACCTGTCAGTTATCTTCGGATCGCGTCAGGCTCTTTCCTGCGTGAAGACTTTACTCTGTTTTTTTTGTTGTTCAGCGTACTATTAATTTTGAAACAGTTAGACAGTAAGCCAAATCCATTAAAAGGCGTGTTCCTGGGCCTTGTGATTGTCTTTAATGTGTCGTCATGGCACCTTAATCATTTTATTTATATGTGCATGCTGCCTTTTTTCTTTTTGATATACGCGACAAGGCCTACCTTGTTAAAAAAATTTTTCCCTGCTTTGCTCATATTGCTCCTGGCTGGTTTTACTATACCTGTATTGAGAGAGAGAGTATTCGTAACATCCATATTGATGTGCGGCCTGTATTCCCTTCTTATCTCATATCCCCTGAAAAAAATTACAAAAACCCCCCTGAACCGGCTTCTGCTCGCCTCATTGGTATTTTTTATTCTGCTGATGACTAGAAATATGACAGGCCTTTATAACCCGGCCTATTCGCATGTTTTCGGCATGTTCTTCGAAAAATTAAAATTCTTATTGGAAAAACCGGATGATCCATTACTCCTTAGTTTTAATGCTCGTCAATTATGGGAATCCGCGTTCAATTCACCGACGCTTTCCGAACTATGGTGGCTTGGGAAACTGGTCTTTCCTCTGGGGATAATCGGGTCATTTTTTATTTTGTGGTACGAAAGACATAAACCAGGTTCCGGTACTTTTATCGCGTCGGTATCGATAATACTATTTTTGTTATCTATAATGGCGAAGCGCGTATTGGTAGTTGCCGCTCCCTTTGTTTCGGTAGCGCTATGGGGATGTATAATTTATGGCGATAAAAAAAATTATTTTAAAATCGGTTTATCTTCTTTGGTTATATTAAATGTTTTAGGCCTGAATTTAAGGCCGATAGAGGCAGGCCGTTTTACCCCGACAAGTTATAATGAGCTTTACAACTGGATAAATACCAATACCCGGCCCAACGACGCTTTTGTAGCGCATATTCACTTGAGCCCCATGGTATTAATTAACACCGGCCGGCCTGAGGTCCTGCATCCCAAGTTCGAAAATCTCGCGATAAGAAAAAAATATGAGGAGCTGATAACGTCTATGTATAGCGAGGATGAGGAGGCTTTGTTTGAGTTTTGCGAGAAAAACGGGGCTAAATATTTGATTTACGATTGGGGTTTTTTCATAACCGATGGTAATGATTCAATGAGATACCTTGGCGCGGCTGTACCGGATATATCGGAAAAGGCAATGGCATCCCGCCTGCATTTCAGTAGTCCGGAACTTAAATACTTTACGCCCGTATTCAGGAACAGCGCCTTTATTGTTTATGAAGTTAGTGAAAAATTGGACTCGGCCATAAAAAAAATACCTTATTCGCCAATATATGATCCCATTCTTTATACTAAGGAAAAAGGATTCTATAAGAATACGCGTAAAAACTATGATGAGGTAATTATTGCTTACGCTCAAAAGGTAAACCGGGCATCCGTTCTACTGAAGAGAGGAGAAGCATTTATGGCTGCTGATATTCTGGAGCCGGTGGTTAAAAAGGTTCCCAAAGGGAGCGAAGCTGTCTTTGTATTAAGCCAGGCCCTTTTTCAGCTTGGCCGATATGAGAAGACTGAAAATCTATTGAAAGAATATTTAAAGCTCATGAGCTTCGAAGATCTGGTTGTTGAGCCATTAGGGGCCAAAGTATTGGAACTATTAGCTGATGTGTATTATTATAGAGGGCAATATACTGAATCTCGTGATACATTAAATAATTGCCTTAAGATACCAACGCGCAGTGCTGATGTGTATAAAAAATTAGGAATATTAAGCAATCTTGAGGAAAACGAGGAAAAAGCGGAAGAATATTTCAATCGGTATAATGAAGAATGCCGCCAACCTGATTCCCCTTGACTAATGGGGGAGCATTACATTACTCTATGGCATTTGTAACATTACACTATTTTATAAATTATGTTAATATCAGATAATTATGAAAAGAAGAAAGATCATTTTCGGCATATGTTTAGGAATTGTTTTAGTTTTAACCCTTTATCCGCGTTTATTTCCAGTCTATTTCCCGCAATTAAAGAAGCAAGCTAAAAATATAGTCTATGACAGGATACGTCAGATTGCTATGGGCGATATCCAGAAAAAATTCCCTCATTTTTATCCGACGGCAAAAGATAGAATAGCAAAGTCCAGAGTTAAACAATATATAAGCCTGAATAAAAAAGAGATAAAAAACCAGACACAGGCAATATATCAGCAGTTAAAAGACAGGTTCCAGGATGACCGGGGCCAGACTTATATCATGGAGTTAGACTGCTGGCATTGGGCAAGATATGTAGAAAATGTTGTTCAACGGGGGAGCCCGGGTGACCAGACAATTGCCGGTAGGGAATGGGATTATTATATGCTGGCGCCAAACGGCTATTATTTGCAATGGCAGCAGCTCCTTTATTATGCTTCAGCTTATCTCTATAAAATCTTCAGATTGTTTCGACAAGTAGAATTATATAATTTTCTGTTTTACCTGCCTTTATTCTTCACAGCAATATTTATTGTCATATCATATCTATTTTCTTACCGCTATAGTGGTCACCTCGGCGCTATTATCAGTTGTATCTTTATTGGTTTAGCGCCAACATTTTTGCACCGGAGCTGTGTAGGCTGGTTTGACAAAGATATTCTAAATTTGCTTTTTCCCGTATTAGTGATATGGACATATATCGAAGGCCAAAAAGACCGGCCTTTGAAGAAAAGGTTGTTGTGGATAATTTTTTCTTCATTCTGGCTCGGTTTATTTTGTTTTAACTGGACGCATTGGTGGTTTGTCTTTTTTATCCTTATCGCGTACGAAATCATATATTTAATTTCTCTATTTTTCATTTATTTCTTTTCGGGAAAAGACAAGATAGAACCGGCTAAAAAGCATGTTATTTCTTTAATTTGTTTTTTAATTGGCACTCTTTTTTGGGTTTTAATTATTTCAGGCAAAGAGCCGATTCGCGTATTATGTACGGAAACATTTAAAGCGATATTTTTGACCAAACCTCTGGTCGCGTCTGTGTGGCCCAACGTTTTATATACTGTCGGAGAACTAAGAAATGCCAATATCGCCAGCGTATCGCGGTCCCTTGGCGGGATATGGGTATTTGCCTCTACCGCTATTTGCATGATTTTACTTTTGATAAGAACTATCTGGTATAACCCGTACCGGGAATCTAAACATGCCGCGATAATTATATTAAATATCTGGTTTGCGGCCATGCTTTTCGCGTGTTTCACGGGTATAAGATTTGTAATGTTCTTAATTGTGCCGCTTGGCATATGTACAGGATGGCTGATAGACGAGATATATAAAAAATTAAAAAATAATAAGAACACGGCAGGCATTTTACTTTTGTCAATAACATTAGTTGTTCCCGGCGCGTTATATCTCAAAATTAGCCACAGGTCAGCTACCGGTATTTATCCTCTTATAAATGACACATGGTATAGGGTACTCAATATTGTTAAAGAGAAAACACCCCAAAACGCGATCCTGAATTCCTGGTGGGATTTTGGTGACTGGTTTAAAGTAATTGCGAGGCGCAGAGTAATTTTTGATGGGCAAAGCCAGGTTCATCCTCAGGCTTATTGGATGGCAAAGGCCATACTGAGCCATAATGAAGGCCAGGCAATCGCGATTCTAAGGATGTTAAATAATGGCGGCAACATGGCATTTGAGGTTATGGATAAGCATATCCAGGACCCCCTGGAAGCTGTTTTGTTATTAGAAAAAGTAATGGTATTAAATCCTGAACGGGCTCGAGAATTATTAAAAAATTATTTGCCTCAATATGCCGTGAAGAAAGTAATTAATTTATTGTTTTCTACACCTGCCCCCGCTTATTTTGTCGTGGATGATACAATGGTACCGAAAATAGGGGCGATTTCCTATTTAGGGAATTGGGATTTCTCAAAAGTGTATATTGCTCAGAACCTTGATATTAAGGAAGAACAAAAAATTATAGAACGCCTCGTTGACTTGGGGAGAGATAAGGGGTTGATTCAGAAGTTTCACCAGGAGGCGTTTTTGATTACTCCAAATACTTTGGATGATTGGCTTTCAAACAGGCTCCAATTTTACAGCCCTTTAGTCAATGGCAAGGAACAGGGTGAAGTGGTTCTTTTTGCCAACGGATACATTTATAACCCAAAAGAAAAAACAGTTTATTCAAAGAACGGGCATATACCAAGAAGCCTGTTTATTTTTGAAGATGAAGATAATGATATTCAGGAAATAACGTATAACAACGCGAATGTGATATACTCGGCCTTAATTTCGGAAGAGGGGGATGGTGTTTATAAACTGATTTTTTTGGACAGAGAATTGGGTAAAAGTTTATTTTCGCGCCTCTATTTTTTTAAAGGCAGGGGCCTTAAGCATTTTCACCCTTTTATAGACGTTGAAGAATCGAATAAGTTTATACGGATATATAATATGACATGATAACATGGAAAGGATGGCGGTGGCAGAATGAGTAAAACTGTGGATGTTTCTTGTATTTTACCATGTCTTAACGAAGAAGAAACAATTGGCCTCTGCGTAAAAAAGATTAAAGATGTATTCGCGAAGGAGAATATTGCCGGTGAGATTGTTGTCGTTGATAATGGTTCCATAGACAGGTCAAGGGAGATTGCCGAAAGAGAAGGGGCGATTGTTGTTTCCGAGACACATAAAGGTTACGGCGCGGCCTATTTGCGAGGTTTAAGGGAAGCAAAAGGTAAGTATATAATCATGGGAGACGCGGATGATACATATAATTTCTATGATATTCCTAAATTTTTAAAACCCCTGAAAGAGGGATATGATTTAGTGATGGGTTCCAGGTTTAAAGGCAAAATCAGAAAAGGGGCGATGAGCTGGTCACATCGGTATATAGGCAATCCTGTGCTTTCAGGAATATGCCGCCTATTTTTTCGTACCAGGCTTTCAGATATCCATTGCGGTATGCGTGCTCTTACAAATGAGGCGTATAAGAAAATGAAGTTGAGAACACTGGGTATGGAATTTGCGACAGAGATGGTTGTTTCTGCTATAACAAAGAATCTGAAGGTATCCGAAGTCCCAATTGACTACCACCCTAGAATAGGCGAGTCTAAGCTGAAACCTTTGTATGACGCGTGGCGCCATACGAGATTTATGCTTCTTTATTGCCCGATGTGGCTATATCTTATTCCCGGAATTTTGGGATTCGCGGGGGGTATGATCCTTTTATTGCTTTTGTCCAGGCGGCCGATATATTTTTTAGGCCGGTCCTGGGACATTCACGTGATGGCCTTTGCCAGTGTGATATCTATTCTTTCTTATCAGTTGATGAACCTGGGTATATTTGCCCATACCTTTGCTTTGAAACAGGGATTCTTGAAGTATGATAAGGTAACCGTCTTTTTTCAGAGCCGTTTTAGTTTGGAAAAAGGGCTTGCTTTAGGCGGCGCCGTATTTTTGACGGGATTCGTAATTCTAATTTTCATTTTTATAGACTGGTTTTCTAAGAATTTCGGTGCCTTATACAGAATAAGAGAAGCCCTCTTAGCCATGACTTTTCTGGTTATCGGCTTACAGACCATGTTTTCTTCCTTTTTTATAAGTCTGTTATTTTTGGAAAGAGAGATAAAAAGCTAAAATTTTTATATGGAAAAAAGAATCTATAAATTAGCAAAAATTCTTGTGTTAACGCTCATAATTTTGCTGGGGGTCACGTTAAGATCCTTTAATCTTAATTTCCCATCGATTGGTTATCACAACATGAATGAAAACGAATATTTGACTACTGCCCACGAGATGCAAAAGGCCGGTGATTATTCTTCAAATAGATTATATTGCTATAATATATTTGAAGAACCTATAGAAAGATTCCATCCTCAGCCGCCTTTAATTTCGTACCAGGTTATTTTAGCATGGAACCTTTTGGATAAGAATTTGTGGGGCCCGCGTTTATTTAATATACTATTTGGGGCGCTTAGCATACTGATCATTTATTTTATAGCTGCTATTCTTTTTAAAAATCCGCTCCCTTCATTTTTCTCAAGTTTCCTGTTGGCCATTATGCCGCTTGCGGTATTTTTTTCCCGACAGCTTCAACCCGAAAGCCCCGCGTTCTTTTTTATGATTTTATCAAATTTATTTTATGTTCGATTTATATCCTCTATGAAAAAATATAATATTTTTATTAGCGGCCTGGCCTTGTCAGCGGCGTGTTTCTACAGGTTTAACTTCTTTATAACCGTCATTCCATATCTTGTTTGTTTCCCTTTTAAGGCGCTGCTTTCTAACAGGAAGGAGCTTCTCAAGACTCTGCTGGTATTTTGTTTGTCGGCCTCAGTGCTGATAATCGGTATAATATGGCTGAAATCTATGAATAGATGGTATTTCACACAGATGTCTGGAATAAAGCCGTTTGACATATTTACCGCGCGCTACTGGACAGAGCACGGCAGGACGATATGGTGGTACGCGAAACAGGAAAATTTTACAATTGTCTATACCATATTGGCTTTATTAGGAATATGCATCGCGTTTTTTAAGAGAAAAAATTTGTTAGATAAATATATAATCGGGTGGGGGCTCGCGATTATAATTTATGGCATGATATATTCTAAATATTTATTTCAGAATAATTACTCTCAGATGCCTTTTTTGATATTAGTTTCGGTTTCTAGTGTTTATACAATTTCATCCATATCCAGTGTGGTAAGAAAATTTTTTAGGCGCGATTTATTTTTAGTATTTATGTTAATTGCTATTATTATTTCAGCGCCCCTTCTTTACAATTCAATTTTAAGGATGCATGGAACAGCCTTTCTGGGAGTAGACGTCGCGGGGAAATCACTGCGCGAATTTACCAGGCCCGGTGAATATATATTTTTATCCACTCATTCCCAGGGATATGGGATAGTCCGTTATAGCCGTAGAATGGCGGGTTGGGTAAAAGACCTGGAAGGATTTAAAAATAAGGAGAAAGAATTTAATATTAAATATACCTGTTTCTACCCGATAGAGAATTTGTTTCAGCTGAAATTCACGAATCTGCCGCTTTTTGAATATATACAAAACAATTACCATATTAAGGAAATTGGGATGACAGAAGAACCTTTAAAATTACATTATGTAATACTTGAGAAAGGAAAGGGGCAGGATATAGAAGCATCTCTTGGGTCACTCTCCGGAATAAAGAGAATCGGGGCTATCTATAAATCGCTTGAGCGCGACAGATATATCTTTTTCTATTCGTTAACGCCTGTTATGGAAAAACCTCAAGATACAGAATAAACATTATGTCAATTTATGCCTCAATAATAATACCTACAAAAAATGCCGGCGCGAGGTTTGATAAGCTTTTAAACGGGATAACAAAAAATAAAGTAGATTTTGACTATGAGATTATTGTAGTTGATTCGGGTTCAACAGATAATACAAAAGATATTGCTAAAAATTTTTCCGCGAGGCTTATCGACATAAAGCCTTTATCCTTTAGCCATGGCGGCTCAAGAAATATCGGAGCGGAAAACGCTGAAGGCGAGATTCTTGTTTTCCTGAGCCAGGACGCGATCCCAAAAGATGAAGGATGGCTTTCCAGTTTAGTTAAGGGTTTTACCGACAAGAATGTGGCTGGTATATTCGGCCGACAGATTCCCAATGAGGACGCTTCCGCGATGGAGAAGTTTTTTTTGCGGTATATATATCCCGGCCGCAAAATAATAAAATATTTTATAAACCCTGACAATTGTACTCTGCAGGATATATTATTTTCGAACGTGAACTCTGCTATACGCAGGTCAGAATGGGAAAAGAATAAATTTAAAGAACATTTGGTAATGAGCGAAGACCAGGCATGGTCCCGCGATATGTTGATGAAAGGGAAAAAAATAGACTACGAACCGTTAGCTTCCGTATTTCATAGCCACGATTATAATGTGGGAAGAATAATATCAAGAAACTTTGACAGCGGCCTTTCCTTGAAAGACATTGTTAACGCGCCGTTTAAAAGAAATCTTTTGTGTGAAACACATTATATAAAAAAAGCGATGCTCTATTTTTATAAAAACAAGATGTTTAAATACTTATTGTTATTTCCGTTTTATGAATCCTTCAGGTTATTTGGCTTTTTATTGGGCAAATACAGCCAGTTTTTACCGATATGGTTTAAGGAATCTATTTCTGAAAATAAAGCCTATTGGGCACAAAAGAAAAAACGCGCGCCCAGCCTTAAGAATTTCGCGAGATATTCAACTCAATTATTAAAAAACGCGTTTGTAAGAAATAAACTCGAATTTCTTATTTTCTTTGTAACCTCTAACTGCAATTGCCGGTGCAGCACATGTTTTTATTGGCAGGAACTTAATAAAACGAGTAACTTGTCGGTTGATGAAATAAAGAAAATATCAAATTCTATGGGTAAATTCAGAACGCTTTTGCTTTCGGGTGGAGAACCTTTTTTAAGAGATGACCTTTTTGAGGTATGCCGGCCGTTTATAGAAAATAACAGGATATCGGCTTTGACTGTACCGACAAACGGAATCCTGACCGAAAAAATTGTGCGATTCTCCGAAAGAATCCTGAAAGCATATCCGGATCTTATCCTCTCAATATCTATTTCAATAGACGGATTTAGAGATCTGCATGACTCTATAAGAGGTGTGGACGGAGTTTTTGATAAAGCAATCAAAACTCTAAATGAACTGTTAAAGCTTAAAAATCGGGACAAGGGCCTTGAAGTAATTGTAAATACTGTAATTACAAACAGGAGTATCGGTCAGCTGGAAAATTTCATGGATTTTACCTTCAATAATTTCGATATTGATTATCATGATTTCGAACTCCTTCGCGGAGATTATAAAGATAAGAATCTCTATCTTCCTGACTTGGAAAAAGTAAATAGAATACATAATCTGATAATTAGAAATAGAAAACGTTATTTGAAAAGAAAGAATGTAAACCCTTTAGAATATTTTGCCGCGATAAGCCTTCTTAAAATGTCTCAAAAATTGAAAGAGCGGTTCCTGGCAAAAAAAAGAGCTCTCTATACATGTTCGGCCGGCCGGAATATAGCTGTTTTAGACGCGGATGGAAACGTTAAACTGTGTGAACTTAAGCCCGCGGTGGGAAATATAAAAGAGGCAAATTATGATTTTCCTGCAGTCCTTAATTCAAAACAGGCCAACAGGCTGAAAATGTCTATAAAAGAGACAAACTGCAGCTGTACCCATGTATGTTTTATTAAATTGACAATATCAAGCTATTTTAGAACTGTTTTTTATCTGATTTATAATTATCTAATTTCATAACCAATGCCATGTACGATATAAGCGTAATTATACCATCCTATAATAGAGAGAAGCTTCTTAAAGAAACACTCCGGCTTCTAAATGAACAGACATATTCACATGACAAATTTGAAGTAGTAGTAGTGGATGACGGCAGTAATGATGATACTGAAGCGATTGTAAAAGAATTTCAAAATAGAGTAGATTATAAATTAAAATATATAAAACAGAAACAAAAAGGGCCGGCTTCAGCGCGCAATAAAGGAGTAAAAGAAGCACAATCAGATTTTATATTATTTATAGGCGATGATATTTTTCCGGCAAAAAATCTAATCGAACAACATGTAAGATCTTTGAAAGAACATTCCCAGGCAGCTATTTTAGGCTTTGTTGACTGGAGTAAAGAACAGAAAGTTACAGATTTTATGAATTATGTAGCGCCAAACGGTTTTCAGTTCAGATATAATACAATTAAAGACCCGAATGATTGCGATTTCAGGCATTTTTATACATGCAATATTTCGCTGGCAAAAAAATGGATGGCAGACGATAGATTTGATGAGGATTTTCCCTATGGAGCTCTGGAAGATTCTGAGCTCTCCTATCGTTTGAAAAAGAAAGGCCTGAAAATTGTATATAATAATAAAGCACAAGGCTGTCATTTTCATCCGATGACTATGGAGTCTTTCTGTCACAGGATGAAACTTACAGGAATTTCCGCGGTGATACTGCTTAAAAAACACCCGGAATTGAAATCGATACTCCTGCCGATGATAAACATATGGGCTGCCCGTATAATTTTTTCAGTTTTGGTAAAGATCGGATTTATCAGGAAAATAAATAAAAAATTCTATTGGTATTGCAGGATAGTGAATTCATACCTGGAAGGTGTTGAAGAAGGCCTCAAAAAAAACACCCTTTCATCTTGACAAAATCTAAAACATTAGATACTTTTGATAGTAGTTATAGTAGTTACTGCAACTGTTAGAAGTGCTATAAGTCTTAAGAAGCACAGGAAAGCAAATATGAAAAGGAAATACATATCCGCGAAAGAGGTAATCGATAAATACAAGATTTCCTATTCTCTTTTTAATTATTACACCAACATGGGGCTCTTTAAGGTAGAGAAGAGAAACGGCAACGTGAGATTATATGATGAAAGGGAAATAAAAAATAAGCGGGCCAAAATATCGAAACTGATAAACGCGGGTTATCCATTAAGAATAATCTGCAGGATGTTGAACTCGAAACTTTAAAAAAGAGGAAATATAATAGAGGTATATAATATATGTCCTATTATAAAGTGTTGGGATTTCAGAAGGAACCGTTTTCAACGAGCCCTGACCCTCGATTTTTCTATATGTCGAAGGAACATGAGATAGCTCTGATGAATATATTGATAGAACTCAGGCTCAAAAGAGGTCTTTCTGTAATATTGGGGGATATAGGCACGGGAAAGACCACGCTTTCCCGAAAACTTATTCAGGAATTAAAAAAGAGAGAGGCCTTTATTTTCCATATGATATTAGATCCTTCGTTTGACAATGAGCAGCTTTTTCTTACATCGCTCTCCAGAAATTTCGATATTGACATAGAAAGCGGCAAATCTTTTACAATTTTAGATTTGAGAGAATCTCTGGAAAGGTTTCTTTTCCAAAAAGGGGTGGAAGAAGGCAAAACTACTGTTCTTATTATCGATGAGGCCCAAAAATTAACTGAAAATTCTTTGGAGATATTACGGACGTTATTAAACTATGAGACCAATGAATATAAACTTCTTCAACTTGTTCTTTTGGGCCAGATGGAACTCCATTATAAAATAATGAATATGCAAAATTTCTTTGACCGTATCAGTTTTAAATATACATTGAATCCCTTGAATTTTGAAGAGACCAAAGAGATGGTTGAATTTCGTATAAGACAGGCAGGATACAAGTCAAGCATGTATCTTTTTTTGGATGATGCCATTCGAGAAATTCATCAGCATAGCCGCGGTTATCCCAGACAAATAACCATGCTTTGCCATAAGGCATTGACTAAATTAGTGCTATTGAATAAATCAGTTGTAGATAGCGGATTAATCAGAGAGATAACCGATAAAGAAATAATAACCGATAAAGAGATAAAAACAGGATGGCACAAAAAAGACCCTTTACTCCAGAGAAACAGTTATTAAAATTAATTGAGGATCAAACTACAGCAGGGGACTCACAAGCAAAACTTAAAAAGATTAAACCTCATCGAATTGGAATGCTCTCTTTGGGTTGGTGGATAAGCAGGTTTTCTTTTTTAAAGGAAAGGCTGAAAAAAAGACGGCTGCTTAGAAGAAAAACAGCCCGGCCGGATATTAAAACTATAAATAGGGCATTAGCTCTTTTGGTTTTTGTTCTTTTAGTATATTCAATATATTTTGTCAATAATCTATATACCTCGATGATTAATTTAAAGAAATTGCCCCGTTTAGATATTGAGCCGGGGGGCAGGGAGCCTTTTAAGGAGTCGCCCGCGGTACTGTCAAGCCTTAGGGAAACTGGCTTATATTATTTAGAAAAGGCCAGAGAGCGCGATATATTTAAAATGGGAATGAAGCCAACTGCGGAAACTGAGGAGGTTACAAGCAGCCCATCTTCCAGGATTATACAGGTTACACAAAATTTGGGGTTGGTCGGAATTTCATGGTCAAGCGATCCGGACGCGATGGTTGAAGATAAAAAAGCGCTGAAAACTTTTTTTGTAAAAGAAGGCGATATGATAGGTAAAGTCAGGGTTGAAACCATCTTAAGAGACAGGTTAGTTTTGAGTTTTGAGGGAGAAAGAACGGAGTTAAAATAATGCTTCCCAAAAGTACATTCTTTAAAAGGATATTAATTATTTTTCTTTTGTCAGTTTTGCCGCTTGAAAGTACCCTGGGTGAAGATAATATTACTCAGCCGGCCCAGGTTTCGGCAGTAGAGCCGCTCTTACCCCC
>JAGLRQ010000113.1 GCA_023136205.1 Candidatus Auribacterota bacterium | reverse complement strand
ACACTATTAAAAATAATCCTAAAATAAAGAGAGGCTTATTGATTAACAGGATCTTGTTTATAAGCTGGGATATATTATGTGTTAAACACTCAAATATGCTCTTGTTGGAATAAACTGATGGGTCTCCAATCTGCAGAGTGGCCAGCACGTACAAAAGTATGCTTATTCCGATTAGCACTCTTAAAAACACAAGAAATTTATTTTTCATATCAGAAATCAAAGAATTCCATTATTCTAATAATATACTAAAAACACGTCCTGCCATTGTAGTTTTTTGATTTGGATAAATCAATACTTAATCCATTGGATATTTATTATCTTCCTCATGTCTTGTTTCATCAACCGGCTCCTTTTTATTTTTTCCGGCGTAGAGCCTGTCAGGCAGATTAAGGACACAACCATTCGTATCTCCGGTATTTTTATAACCATGGATAACTGCCGGAGGTACTACAAGAATAGTTATTTTGTCTTTTGGCGCAACGTGCTCTTCTTTTTCTCCTGTATTTTTATCCCACAATTTTATTGTAAACTCACTGGCCCCCATGAAAACAAAATAGTCTGTTTGATGACAGTGCTCATGGGGCCCTCTTGACTTTCCGGGATGTGTTACGGATATATAACCCATCTCAGGTGAATACTTAAAGGAATCCGACCTCCAGACTTCGCTTAGCCATCCCCTGTCATCAAAAAATTTCTTATGTTCAAAAATCTTCACTCCTTTTATCATGTTAAGCTCCTTTGAACAGAGAAAGGGCCTGGTTTCCCAGGCCCTTTAAATGAACTTTTTAATTAACTCATCTTTCTTCGTTTCTTTTTCGCTTCCTTCTGTTTTCTGCGTTTTTTTACCCCAGGCTTTTCATAGTGCCGATGCTGTTTCACCTGCTTCATTATGCCTTCTTTATCTATTTTTTTCTTCAGGCGCCTGAGGGCTCTGTCAACAGGCTCACCTTTTCTAACGCGTACTAATGGCAATTTTCTTCACCACCCTTCGTAATATTATATATCATCTTATCAATGAAACCTCTATATACATGTCCTAGCAAAAACATTAGAGAGATTTGAAGTTTAAATAAAGAGGAAATGTATGTCAAGAATTTTTACTATAAATTAAACATGGAGAAATCCGCGGGTGGGTTGATTCTGCCGACTATGTGTCCGATTTGCTTTCCTTTTGGATCTTCAGTTCCGGGAAAAGGTCTCATAGCGTCAATGTGGCCGTCACAGAAAAGGACATTTGCCAAACCATTGTGCCTGAAGTGAATCAGCTTTTCAAACGGATAAGGGCTTATATAATAAAACTCTTCAATCATGGGGTTAGTTGGTGATGCCGGTGCCTGGAATGTATTAATCTGAGCGCAGTCCGCAAAAAGTACTGTGTTTGCTAAATCCTTTATTTCACTGGTCTTCTTCTCCTGGAGGCCCAGGGAATTATAACCGTAACCATATGTAGCACACTTAAATTTTGGTTTCCATTTGGGGTCATTATAGTTAAATGAAGGGCATTTTTCGATACCCCCTATGTTTCTTATGTAGGGGTATAAAAAAGACTTTGTCAGATAAATTTCTCTGCTTCCTTCAGGTATACCGGTATTGAAATTTGGTTCATAGCCAAACCACCACAACCTATCTGCTCCTTTTTTGACGTAATGCGGGAAAAAAACATCATCGTTATCCTGAAGGTAAAGGCTTGTCGCAAGATATAACTGTTTTAAATTAGAAATACAGACACATTTTTTGGCTGTTTCTTTTGCCTCCAGCAACGCGGGCAGGAGAAAAGATATCATGAGAGAGGCTATCGCGATAACAACCAGTAATTCAATTAATGTAAATCCCGTTAGAGATGATAAAACACAATTTTTTTCTTTAATCTCTAACGGGATATTTTTTTTCATGCGGTTTTCTTTCTTTTAAAACACCATAGTGAAACCAGCCCTAAGGTAAAGCATATCCAACTGGAAGGTTCCGGAACCACATTAAAGTAAGCATTATCAAAAATGCCAACACCACTAAGTGAAGGAGAAACAGGGGTACTGTCCAGATAATCGTAATAACTAAAAAACCCTAAAGCATCTACCGAGAAAGCGTCTCCGGTATAAATAAAGGAAGACTGAGCTATCTGTCCGTTTACAGATAGAAGTGTTGTTTTTTCTTGGTTGGTATATATGCTAAAAAGCGCTTCTTTAGAGCTTCCGTCGTATGTAGCTTCTGTGTACAGCCAAGCATCGTAAGGGAGTGCCCCTTCGTCAAATCCCACAGTTTTATATGTGACAGTTTCGCCGGAATAAACAATCTTGACCTGATTCCCGGGTTCGCCAGGCTCATTATCAACCTCGGGCATTATGGTTCCTCCAAACCATGGCCCTCCCCATCCGTCTTGATAAGGGAAATAACTTAATTCAAATGTATTTATAGTATTTCCACTATGGTAACCCCAGTCTCCGTCATAATAACCTACCCTGTTATCACCGGTATTAGCGGTATTAAAAAGGCCAAAACCAATTTGCATACCCCAAGGGTTCTGTACCAGATCGTTTATCTGTAAATCACACCCGAAAGAGAAAGAACTTGATTCTGTTATACTTCCGCCCAAGCTCTTGTAATAGCGGCTGGTGCTCTTATCTGATTTCCATAGCGCGTTAACATTGCCCTGAGTCCCATTATGGGTAAAAAGCTGAGTCCCTGTTTCCCCTTCGTATGTCCATCCGGAAGGGCTGCTGAAATCCTCAGTCCATGAAGCTACCTCTGAAAAAGCAAGAGGCGATACACACAACAAAACCAAAAAACTGCTCAATAAAAACTTACACATCTAACTGCTCCTTTCGTTGCCTCCGGTTTCAGACAACAAAAAAACCCGTTTCTCCTTTTTGTGAGAACGGGCCTTCGTCTTTTCTCGGTTCCGGAGAAGATTAAATTTTTTTCAGACAGGTATTCTGGCTTACGGTTTTACACCGATTACAGCTGCGGCCCAGCTCCCGGCTCTCACGGGATTTCCCTGACACTGAAAACCATAACTAAAAATTAAAGAACAAAAGTCGGCATCATTTTATACTCTTTTTCTGTTATGTCAAGAATTTATTCAGTTAAATTTTATTAAAATTTCGATATTAATATATTTGACACTTGTTAATAGCACACTTGTTGTGTAGTATTTAATCAATTCACAAGATAGTGCGAAGCGTAGCGCAGCCTCCCCTGAGGGGACTACATACGGCTTTTATACGATTCACAAAGAGAGAAATTATGGCAGCTTTTTTCAGAAATAGATTATTATTGCTTTCATTTTTTATTTCGATCTCGATTCACCTGATAGTACTGGGCGCATCGCCGACTTTAAGAATGCTTGCATCTAAGAACAAAAAGGATAAATACCTTGAAGTTCTTCTTTATTACGCGCAATTTCCGGAGCTTCAGCCCGAGCAAATCAAAATACCAAAAATAACATCCTCTGTTCATGTAAAAAACAAGGATAAAAAGAAGGAACAGATAAAAAAAGCCCAGGCAAAAAAAATCATTAAACCTCAGCCTGAAAAAGAAGTTGAAAAAGAAGAATCAAGAAAAACCCTTGAAAAAGCCAAAAAAGAATTTGCATCACAGATTGTACTTGTTAGACAGTACCAAAAACAATTGAATAGTATTATAGCAGAAATTACCTTAGATTACTTTCCTGAAGAAGCAAAAAAACGAGAGCTTGTATCAGGAGAAGTAACAATACTCTTTTATTTAAACAAAAAAGGAAGAGTAACTTTTATTGAGGTAATTAGAACAACTGACGAAGTATTTTCCCCCGCCGCTATAGCAGTATTAAAAGAAGCTTCGAAACTCTTTCCAAAATTTCCAAAAGAAATAGGCCAATCTGAAATAGGGTTTAACACTAATATTGTTTTTGAGATAAAACAATAGACATGATCAGAAAAATAAGTTTTTGTCTCCGCATTTAACAAATTCAACTTCTGTTTCAAATATCTCGCGGATTGTTTCTTTGTTTACTGTTGCCTCTGTGTTTCCCGAAGCGTAAACACTTCCTTCATTCAGAATTATTGTATCGGTACAGTGTTTCAAAACTGTATTTATATCATGTACAACCATCAGTACTGTAAGGGCTTTTTCTTTGTTGAACTTTTCAAGGATGTGTATGATTATTTTTTGATGTTTAATATCAAGAAAGGTTAGCGGCTCATCAAGGACTATCAGAGAAGTTTTTTGACAGAGGGCTCTTGCGAGAAAAACCATCTGCTTTTCTCCCCCGCTCATTTCATTAATGTTTTTCGCGCAACACTTATTAAGCCCAGTTGTAAATAGAACTTCTTCGATTTCTTTTGTGTCTTCTTTTGACAGTGTGCCCCAGAATCCCGTATATGGATACCTGCCCATAGTTACAAAATCCCTGACAGTATAGTCAAAAACAGTTTTTGTTTCCTGAGGAACTACAGTGATTTTCTTCGCATATTCTTTATGAGTTATATTCCTGACATCGGTTTCGCGGTAATAAATGATTCCCCTGTCTGGTTTTAAAAAGTTCCCCAGAGTTTTAACAAGAGTTGATTTTCCCGAACCGTTTGGCCCGATTATACCGGTAAAAGACCCTTCTTTTACGAAGAAGGAAATGTTTTTAAGAACCTCTTTGGAACCATATCCCGCCGTTACATCTTTTAATTCAAGAATATTATTTTTCATGAACCTTTCCTCGTGATGACCAGGATAAAAATAAAAAACGGCGCCCCTACCAGAGATGTTACAATTCCTATTGGCAATTCGGCCGGAATAAAGAGAATTCTACAAAGCATGTCGGCAATAAGCAGAAATCCTGAACCGATTACTACAGATGCCGGTAAAAGAACCCTGATATCAGGGCCGAACAACTTCCTTGTTATATGAGGAATAACAAGTCCGACAAACCCGATCATTCCAACACTGGACACAACAGCAGCTGTCATAATTCCTGAAAGAACAAAGAAAATGGTTTTAATCCATTCAACTTTTATCCCGACATATGTTGCCAGGTCATCACCTATGGAAACAGCATTTAATTCCTTTGTTAAAGGGATAGCAAGTAAAATAGAAGCCGAAACAATACCCCCGGAAAACAAAACTATCCTAATATCAAAAACCTGTAAACTTCCGAGCAGCCACCAGATTATGCCGTTTATCGCTTCATTTTTTGAAGAGTATATTGCAAAAAGCAATACGCTGGAAAGTAGAGAATTAACTGCAATTCCGGCAAGTATTAGATTCTGAACAGACAGATTTCCGTCTTTAAGAGCTAACCTGTAAACAACAATTATTGTAATGATTGCGCCAATAAACGCGCATACCATAGGTACTGGAAGCAATATAAAAGCTGTGCCGAGCCCGCAGCAAATTGCACCTACCGCGCCGATTGCTGAGCCGGCGGATATGCCGAGGATATACGGGCCGGCAAGAGGATTTCGCAACAACCCCTGCAAAAATACCCCGGCTGCTGAAAGGCCGGCAGCGGATATCACTGCCATACAGGCTCTCATAAACCTCAGGTGAATAACCGGGTTATATTTCCCGCAAAAATAATCAAAAATATTACCAATATTAATATCCGCGGGGCCCACAAGAAGGGATGTCATGAACAAACCCGCTGTTACAAGAGCAACTAATAATATCACTGTTATTTTCTTCAATTTTGCATATCCCATTTTTCTATAAGTTTACGCAGTTTTTCCAGACCCTCAATCAGTCTGGGCCCGGCTCTTACAAGAAAATCAGGATTGATGTCATTGCAGACAAACCCCTTTTTAACAGCATTAATATTCTGCCAGCCTTCCCTCAAACCGATATTACTTTCATCTTTATAGGCGAGAACAATTATATCAGGATTAGAAATTATAACAAGCTCGGGGCTGACTCTACTGTAAGGACGGGGGCAATTATAGGCAATATTAATTCCTCCTGCTAACCTTAAAACTTCATCTATGTGTGAACCTTTTGCTGCTGTTATCAAAGGTTTACTCCAGATCTCAACAAATACTTGAGGCTTTTTTTTAAGATGTTTAACTTTTTTAAGAACCCGGCCAATATCATTTTTCATTAACCTTACCTTTTCAAGGGCTTCCCTTTTAAGTCCGCATATATCTCCGATTTTAATATACGCGTCAAACAGGCCTTCAAAATCCGATGGAAAAATAGTCAGGGTTTTTATCCCGAATTTCCGCAGATTATAAGCCATGATCTGCTGTTCGAGCCCGTCAGTTATTACTATATCCGGATTCTTTTCGAGAATATATTCAACGGAAGGATTCGAAAAGGTTCCGACTTTCGGGATACCTTTTGTCGCGGGAGGATAATCACACTCATTTGTAATTCCCGCAAGCCACTTATCCGCACCCAGATCAAATAATATTTCTGTTGCGGCGGGAGAAAGACATACAATTCTTAAATCATCCGAGGAGCGGGAAAAGGATGAAAAGAAAAAAACTCCATGAAAAACTATTAAAAATACAATGCAAGATTTTACAAAGCGGTACACTAACGGGCCCTTTTTTATTAAAAACCTTTTTCTTTGAGAAACTTGAGGGTTATTTTAGATGGTTTATTCCTGCCGGATGCTTTAGCGGCATATTTAGCAAGAATATCGGCTTCTATGTTTACCTTGTTACCCTTTCGAACTTTATCTAAATTCGTTTTTCCCGCTGTCAAAGGAATCAGCCGAACCGTAAAATAATCTTTCCCCTCATTTACCACTGTTAAGCTAACACCGTTTACAGCAACAGAACCTTTCTCCACAATATATTTTACAGTCTCCGGACGGATTTTTATTTTTAACTCCATATCTCCGGAATAATTTTTTGCTTCCAGAATTTCTCCCGTTTCGTCAACGTGTCCCGTAACTATGTGCCCTGAGAAACGCGATCCGGATTTCAAAGATTTTTCCAGGTTTACCTTTCGGCCTGCGCATGCCGAATCAAATGTAGATCTTTTTACGGTTTCAGCAAGAAGGTTTGCGCAAAAAGACTCACCCGTTTTACTGCAAACGCTTAAACAGATTCCATCTACAGATATACTGTCGCCAATCCCGACATCATCAAGGAAATTCAAAGCCTCTATTTCAATTTCCAGATTCCCTGATTTTTTTCCAATTCTTAAAATAACGCCAACAGACTCTATTATCCCGGTAAACATTCTTAAAAATTCCTCCATTCCGTGTTAACATCACCGGTAATCATAAAATCTCCCCCTGATTTTTTCATCTTTGTGTTTTCTATTTTTACGGCGGAATCGATTTTCTTCACCCCGTTGCCTTCCACCGCTGTAGGAGCATCTTTGCCCCCAATAATCATTGGGGATATAAAAAACACGATGCGGTCAACCAGCTTGTTCTTAAAGAGAGATGCTGTCAAAGAACCTCCGGATTCGCAGAGAATATTATTAATACCCCTGGCTGAAAGTATTTTGAGCAATTTTTTCAGGTTGATCTTCCCGCTGTTATCCCTATCAACCTCCAGGACTTCCAGCCCAAGATCTTTCAATCTTTTGATTTTTGTTTTTGCAATATCTTTCCCGACAGCAACCAAAGTCAATTCCGGCCGCTTGCGCACAATATTGCTTTCCAAAGGCAAACGGCAATTTGTATCAACAATTACTCTTATAATATCCTTTGCACTTTTAACATGTCTTACGGTAAACAAGGGGTCATCTTTGATTACAGTATTAATCCCGGTAAGAACCGCATCCGCCTCTTTCCTTAATAAATGGCCGTATTTTCTTGATTCAATTGAAGAAATCCATTTAGAATCTCCTGTTTTTGCCGCTATTTTACCATCCATAGAAACAGCGGACTTAACCGTGACAAAAGGAAGTTTTTCGATTAAACTCTTAAAAAACGGAAGATTGATTTCTTTTGA
>JAGLRQ010000112.1 GCA_023136205.1 Candidatus Auribacterota bacterium | reverse complement strand
CCCACAACAGGATTAGGCGCCGTAAAACCAATTCCCCTTCGGGCCTGTTCAATGGCCAACTTCATCCATTTGATTTCTCGTTGAGTAAATTTTGACATAATTAAAGACAGTATCTCGTCCCCTCTGGGGAGGCTACGCTACGCTTCGCACTATGTAGTATTGAGTATCGAGTATAAAAAATCACAAATTCTCCCCGATCGGGAACTTAATCCTGCTTCTCTGTGGCAAATTTTCCGTTTTCAGTTAATTAACGCTTCACAGAAACTATCAGGGTCGAATTCACAAAAATCATCAAACTCTTCGCCGAGGCCTATGTATTTAACCGGAATCCCAAGCGTTTTTTCAATACGCAGGGCAATACCACCTTTCGCGGTACCGTCCATCTTTGTCAGTACCACACCGGTTAAGCCGATAAATTCATTAAACTTTTGAGCCTGGGATAAACCGTTCTGTCCGGTAGTGGAATCCAGGACAAGGAACACTTCGGAAGGCTGTGAAGTATCTTTTTTCCTTATGGTGTTTATTATTTTTTTTAATTCTTCCATTAGATGATCTTTTGTATGCTGCCTTCCTGCAGTATCAATAATCAAACAGTCAATATTTTTTGATAAAGCTGATTCATGCGCGTCATAAGCCACACTCGCAGGGTCCGCGCCGGAGAACCCTTTAACCACCGGAATATCTAAACGGCCTGCCCAGACTGATATCTGCTCAATTGCAGCTGCCCTGAAAGTATCACAGCCCGCGAGCATTACTTTTTTGCCTTGCTCAGAGAGCATCTTTGAAAACTTAGCGATTGAAGTGGTTTTGCCGCTTCCGTTTACTCCGACAAACAGGACAACAGAAGGTTTTTCTTTTAATGTGAGAGCCCTTTTATCGTCTAAATAAAAAAACTCTTTGAGAGTTTTTTTCAAAGCTGCATTCATTTCATTGTGATTTTTATGGTCAATATCCGCTTTTTTAACCTCTTCGATTATTTTCTCCGCGGTCTCAAGGCCAACATCTGCCTGTAAAAGAACCTCTTCAAGTTCTTCTGTTTCTTCAGTACCTAAAGAGTTCAAACCGTTTAAAAGCACCGAAAAAACAGTTGTTAAATTGTCATGTGTCTTTTTCAGGCCTTTTTTAAATTTATTAAGGATTGATACCATCATCATTATAATTTAAGCCTTCTCTTTATTTCTTCAACAGTAGAGTACGGAACCGTTTTGCTGCCAAGAGAAACCGACTGCTTGTTTATTCCGTGAAAATCAGAACCCCCGGTTACAAGCAGGCCTTTTCTTTCCGCCATCTTCTTATAATGTTTTTCAATCGAAGTACTATGGTCCGGATGATATGCCTCAATAAATTGCAGTCCGCGGTCAATCAATCTGACGATTAGATCATCTCTGTTTATACTGCCCGGATGGGCTATACCGGCCATACCTCCTGCCTTCCTGATTATTTCAATAACCTTTTCAGGAGTTGTTTTTTTCTTTCCCACATACGCGGGGCACTTTTCTCCAATATATTTTCTAAAAGCTTCCGATGTATTTTTGATATACCCCTTTTTCAACATAACCCTGGCAACATGGGGCCTTCCAACCGCAATTCCATTTGCCTCATTAAAAACCTCATCACTGCGGATGTTTATTCCCATTTTTTCCAGGCGTTCCACGATTTTATATATTCTCTGCGTCCTTATATTGCAGCAATCCTCGAGTTCTTTCAGGAGAGGCCCGGATTTATAATCCATAAAATACCCCAGCATATGCAGTTCTCCCGCATCAATGTCAGCGCTCATTTCTATCCCGGGAATTATTTCCAATCCGGTGCCGGCGGCAGCTTCCAGCGATTGTCCAATCCCTGCAACCGTATCATGATCGGTTATTGCGACTGCCCTGAGGCCTAATTCTACTGCCTTTTTTACTATCTGGGCGGGTGTAAAAGTTCCGTCAGAAAGTGTTGTGTGAACGTGGAGGTCGCAGGAATCTCTCATGGGTTTTTTTCTTGCAGGATCAGCTTTTTATGGATTTTATCAAGTATGCCGTTTACAAATTTACCGGAGTCTCTGGTGCTGTATTTCTTCGCCATATCTATAGCCTCGTTAATGGAAACAACGGGAGGAATGTTTTCCATATATTTCATTTCATATATTGCTGTTCTAAGAATATTTTTATCCAGAGCAGCCATCCTCTCTATTTCCCAGTTATCGGCATACGTTTTTATAATAGAATCAATTTCAGACACATGTTTTTGTATTCCCTCATAGAGGGCATCGGCAAAGATCCTGGCCTTTTTATCAAATTTACTGCAGTCTTCTATCAGCAATTCTTCACAGGGATTATCGCCGCCCTTTGATATTTCATAAGCATATAATTTTTTAATAACTACTTCTCTTGCTGTTCTTCTGCTCCCCATTGTTTTTCACCTTTGTTGTATTATGTGGAAGAAATCTGATCATATAGACTAGATAACTCAATTGCCGAGAGTGCCGCGTCAAAACCTTTGTTTCCTGCTTTTGTCCCGGCTCTTTCGATAGATTGTTCAAGTGTGTCTGCTGTTATAATACCAAAGATAACCGGCAGATCTGTATCCATTGCTACACTGGCAACCCCTTTTGCGGCTTCACTGCTTATATAATCAAAATGAGGTGTTTCTCCCCTTATAACGGCGCCGAGGCAGATTATAGCATTATATTTTTTTATTTTCGCTAATTTTTTAGCCGTGGGCGGAATTTCAAAAGAACCCGGAACCCATATTACATCAAGGTCTTTTGCTTTTGTTCCGTGCCTCAGGAAACAATCCTGTGCTCCATTAATAAGCTTACTTGTAATAAACTCGTTAAACCTGCTTGCGACTATTGCAAATTTCTTACCGGTCGCAATAAGATTACCGCTAATAACTTTACCCATTATAATATCCTCCTTTTTTAAAAAGTTTTTGTTTTGTTTATTTAAATTTAATATTTATTTAGGATTTGTTATTTAGGATTTGGAATTTCTCAATCTATAATAAAATTACAGATTGAGTATATGTCCCATTTTTTGCTTCTTTGTTTTGAGATACTTCTTATTATATTCTGTAACCTTTCCGATAAGAGGTTCTCTCCCTACAATCTTAATCCCATATGCTTCAAGGCCGATTACCTTTCGGGGATTATTTGTTAACAGAATAATATTGCCGACACCTATATCTTCAAGAATCTGGGCTCCGATACCATAATCACGGAGGTCATCCTGGAACCCGAGTTGTACATTTGCCTCAACAGTGTCATACCCTTTATCCTGAAGCACATAAGCTTTTAATTTATTTAACAGTCCGATACCGCGTCCCTCCTGCCTCATGTAAAGTATGACGCCATTTTTCTTTTCGGATATTTTCCTCATGGCAAGCTCAACCTGATTACCGCAGTCACATCTCAAGGAATTGAATACATCTCCGGTAAGACACTCTGAATGGACCCTTACCATTACAGGCGTTTTCTTTGTAATCTTCCCCATGACCAGAGCTACGTGATGCTGGCTGTCGATCTTAGAAGCATATCCATATATTTTAAAGGTCCCAAATTTAGTAGGCAGTTTTGTTTTTACTTCGCATTTAATTAAATTTTCGTTTTGATGCCTGTACTTTATTAGCTGTTTTATTGTGGATATTTTAAGATTATGTCTGGACGCGAATATTTTTAGTTCCGGGAGGCGTGCCATTGTACCGTCGTCATTCATTATTTCACAGATTACACCCGCCGGGGAAAATCCCGCTAACTTCATGTAATCAACCGCTGCCTCAGTATGCCCCGCCCTTACAAGCACCCCGCCTTCCTTTGCTCTCAGCGGAAATATATGTCCGGGCCGCAGAAAATCAGATGAAACTGAACCGGGGCTGGAAAGAAGTTTTATTGTTTTTGCTCTGTCATGAGCGGAAATCCCCGTGGTAGTTCCCTCTTTAGCATCGACAGAAACGGTAAAAGCTGTTTTGTAACTGTCCATGCTTGTTTTTACCATCGGTTCGAGATTCAGATTATCAAGCTTTTTCCCTTCCATTGGCACACAGATGAGGCCCTTGCCGCGGCTCGCCATAAAATTTATGTCTCCGGGAGTAGCTTTTTCCGAAGCCATAACAAGGTCACCTTCGTTTTCCCGGTTTTCATCATCAACCAGGATAACTATTTTGCCCTTTTTTAAATCTTCTATAATCTCTTTAACGGTATTGAATTTCATATAGTTTCTCATAAAAAAAGCTCTGAAAAATTCTTCAGAGCTTAAAATACAATTACAAATATATCTTCTCCCATCCGGACTCTTACCGTCGGCTCCGGATTTTCGCCGGATCAATCCTAATGTTAATAGGATTCGCGGGCTTTCACCGCCGGTTAGGAATTACACCCTACCCTGAAGACGAATGATATAATACCACAGGGAAATGATATGTCAACATCAAAAATAACTATTCACAAAATATCATTCACGGTATACTATTAGCATTTACGGTTTAAAAAACACGTTTTATTTACAGGAGGCTAAAAATGGATGAAATATTAGAAATCCTTGAAAAAGATGCCAGAACGACCCCAAAAGAAATTGCTAAAATGACAGGCAAAAAAGAAAGCGTCGTTAAGCAGAAAATTTTAGAGTACGAGAAAAAAGGTATTATCTTAAAATACAGAGCTGTTTTAAATGAAGAGGCTATCAAAGATAAAAACTTTAACGAAGTAAGGGCTCTTATAGAAGTCAGTATTTCTCCCGAAAGAGGGGTCGGGTTTGATAAGGTTGCTGAAAGAATTTACAGTTTTTCCGAAGTTAAAAGCTGTTACCTTTTGTCAGGAGGGTATGACCTTCTTTTGATAGTAACGGGCAAGAACATTAACTGCGTGGGTAATTTTGTCGCTGAAAAACTGTCAACCATAGATCATGTTCGGGGAACACAAACTCACTTTATTCTTAAAAAATACAAGCAAAGCGGGGATATTTTTTACACCCGGAAAAAGGACAAGAGATTAGCAATTTCTCTTTAAATGTCAGCTTATGAAAAAGGATATTTCTAAAAAGATAGAATCTTTAAAACCCTCGGGAATCAGGGAATTCTTTGATCTGGTGATAGGAATGGACGATGTTATATCACTGGGCGTAGGAGAGCCGGATTTTGTAACGCCGTGGAATATAATTGAATCAGCAATATACTCTTTTGAAAACGGTTATACATCATATACTTCCAACAAAGGCCTGTTTGAACTCAGGTATGCAATATCAGAAGATATCCAAAAAAAATACGGTGTCAAATATAATCCCGATACGGAAATACTTATTACCGTTGGAGTCAGCGAAGCTATGGACCTTGTTATGCGCTCCATGCTTAATGACGGGGATGAGGTTTTAATACATGAGCCCTGCTATGTGTCTTATGCTCCTACTGTGAGCATGGCAGGGGGAAAAGTAAAAAGGATAAACACCACCTTGGAAAATAATTTCAAGGTTATGCCGGAAGATGTCAGAAAATCCCTGTCGAAGAAAACAAAGCTGTTTCTCCTGAATTACCCATGTAATCCCACGGGGACTTCATATTCAAAGGGTGAACTCAGCAAAATTGCCGGCGAGATCAAAAAATCAGATATAATAGTTGTATCCGATGAAATTTACGGTGGACTCACTTATGATTATACACATACTCCAATGTTTACATTTCCCGGGATGAAAGAAAGAACTGTCTACATGAACGGGTTTTCAAAAGTTCATGCAATGACCGGCTGGAGGATAGGATACACCTGCGGCCCGGAATGGATTATCTCGGCGATGAATAAAATACATCAATATACCATACTGTGCGCTCCCATCACGGGACAGATAGCTTCAATTGAAGCTATCAAGAGAGGCAGTGAAGCTGTTAATGAAATGAAAAAAGCATATAAAAGGCGGCGTAACTTTATTGTGTCCGGTCTCAATGAGCTTGGTTTAAAATGCCATTTGCCCGAGGGTGCTTTTTATTCTTTTCCTTCGATTAAGAAGACAGGCATGGATTCAAAAACATTTTCAAATGCTCTTCTTAAATCCGAAAAAGTGGCTGTTGTTCCCGGGACCGCTTTTGGTGAAAACTCAGAAGGCTTTGTCAGAATGTGCTATGCTACAAACATTAAAAATATCAAGGAAGCTCTTTTTAGAATTAAGAGATTTTTAAAAAGCAGTAGATAATAGGTAATTTAAGTTTTTTTCTCTTTCTTTACGAGATAGTGCGAAGCATAGCGTAGCCTCCCCGGAGGGGACTAGCCACTGTTTTTATCCCGCGACCAGTTCGGGCTCCTTACCCGCAAACTTAACAGAAACAACTTTGGAGACACCCTTTTCTTCCATTGTTATCCCGTACATAACATCGGAAATACCGATTGTCCTTTTGTTGTGGGTAATGATGATAAACTGTGTTTTTTCGGTAAAATCTTTCAGGAGGTTAACAAACCTGGTTATATTCGTTTCATCAAGAGGCGCATCGATTTCATCGAGAACACAGAACGGACTTGGGCGGACTTTAAAAAGGGCAAATAAAAGAGCAATGGCGGTCAAGGCTTTTTCCCCTCCGGAAAGCTGATCTATGAGTCTTAGTTTCTTCCCGGGAGGTGTTGCTATGATATCTACCCCGGCTTCCAGGACATCCCCTTCTCCGACAAAACGAAGGTCAGCCTTGCCCCCTCCAAAAAGAATTTCGAACATCTCTTTAAAATTGTTCCTTATTTTTTCAAAGGTCTCAATAAAAACCTTTCTCGTTGTAGTGTTTATGGTCCTGATAGCTGTATGAAGAGATTCTTTTGATTTGAGCAAATCAGCCTGCTGTTCCGTGAGAAATTTTATTCTCTCTTCAAGTTCTTCGAATTCTTCTATTGCGCCAAGGCTTACTAAACCAATAGAATCCCTTTGCCTTTTTAACTCAGAAATCCTCATTTCTACTTCGTCCCAATTAACATTATCAAACGATTCTTTTTCTTTTTCTTCAAGGGCAACCTTGTATTCATCCCATATTCTTTCTCTCAGGTTATCAATGTTCAGCTTAAGTTCGGTAAATTTAATCTCAACATTTTTACTATTGTCCTGAAGTGCCGTTAGCTCGGATCTTTTAGCCGTTAAAATGTTTTCTGCTTCCAGAATATTCAAATTCACGCTTTCCTTTTTCGACAACAGGGTGCTTTCGTTTGTTTCATTCTCCGAAAGTTTTTCCTTTAGTTCTTTTTCTCGTACGCCAGCAGAGCTTATTTCACTGTTAAGAACAGCTATTCTTTCCTGCGACGCTTTAATTTCTATTCCGGCTTTTTCAAGGGTAGAATCTGTCTCTTCGAGCATAGAATTTATTGCCCCGGCACCTTCCCGGATAGAATCTTCCCTGGATTTAAGTTCACTTTGCCTTATTTTTAAGTTTGTTAAACGCTCCATAATCCTGTTTTTTTGATCCGTAAGTTCTTCGCGTTCCTCTTCAGTTGTTTTTATAAGCAGTTCCAGATCTTTGCTTTCCTTTGTGCTTTCCTCAAAGCTAGCTTTGGTTTTTTTCCTTTTATCCATTATTGAATGTTTTTCTTTTAGGAGAACATCTATCTCTGATAAAAGCCTTTCTTTTTCTGATTTAATCTGAGCAGACTGGCTTTCGAGACGGGCAACTTCGGAATTCAGATTTGCCAGATTAACTTCATTTGTGTAGAGATCAGCATGTAAAGTTTCGGAATTTTTGGTGATGCCGAGCATTTCAGTATCCATCTTTCCAGATGATGAAGATAATTCCCCGATTTTAATATCCAATGCTCCTACTTCCTGTTCAAGCCGGGAAATCTGGCCTTCTCTTGTGATGATGCCTTTGAGAACCTCTTTGTTTTCACCTCCGGAAATTTTACATCTGTCGGTTATCATATCTCCGGATTTTGTTACAATATCACAGGGATAATTATGTTTTTTTGCAGCCGACAGAGCTTTATCAAAATCAGAAAAAACAACAACATTTCCCAGGAGGAAAAGCATGATATCTTTGAACCGGATTTCATATGAAATGAAATCCAGAATATGCCCGGCAAATCCCTCTTCGGACTGAAGCAATGACACATCATACTGTGTTATTACTTTTGGAGCATTGACAGCCATAAAAGAAGCACGCCCCGAATTGCTTTTTTTAAGGTATTGAAGAGCATCCAGGCCCTCGGTATCGGAACCTGTTATAATGACCTGCGAGTTGGATTCCAGTGATGCCTCAACCGCAAGCTCAAATCCGGAATCAATTTTCACGACTTCTGAAACCGGGCCGATAATGCCTTTCAGGACACTGTTTTCCCTTGACGCTTTAAGAATATCTTTGGCTCCTTCCAGAAATCCTTCGTATTTCTTCTTCAATTCAAGAAGAACTTCAAGTTTTGATTGCTTTTCAGATCTTAGATTCTGCGCATTAATTTTTTCCCGCACAATTCCATCCAATCTTTCTTTTCTGGTAAAAATGTCAGACTGCACGTCCTCGATCTCTTTTTTAATCTTCCGGATATGGTTCTGCTGTTGATGGAGCTCGGCAGTCTTGATTTTCAACTGGCTTGAAATAGATTCTATTTTTGAATGATATTCTTCTTCTTCTACCTTAAATTTTTTCTCCCGCAGAACAATATCCCGCTCTCTTTGGTCGAGGACAATAATCTCATTGTTTTTCTGAGAGTTTATAGTCAGCGCCTCAACCGACTTGTCTTTCTTTTGTTTTATATCCGAGATGCATGTATTAATCCGGATATTAACGTTACTTAACTCTCCGGAAGATTCTTTTACTTCCATATCAATAGATTTTCTTTCATTTGTGGCCCTTTCAAGTTCCTTCAGGATATTTTCCTTTTTATCTTTAAGTTCTTCTGCCTTGCTTTTCAGTCCGGAGATTTCCTTCTTTTTAATGCTTGAGTTTTTTGTAAGTTCTTCCACCCTTTCTTTATTATAAGAAGAGCGGGTCTTTATACTCTCAATGTCCCTCGAGAGTTCAAATCTTTTTTCCTGAAGCTTGCTCAAATTGGATAAAATTTCATCCATGTTGATTCGGTTTTGATTGATCTCTTTTTCACAGGCTGCTATTTTCTGATGAAGAGTTTTTTCCTGTTCGTCAAAACTATCCGATTTGTTTTTCATCAGTTGATGTTCTTCTTTCATCGAATTATACTTGAAAGAAGTTATTTTTGTTTCAAGTTCACGCAGATCATCATCTATGTTTTTATATTTCTTTGCTTTCGATGCCTGCCTTTTTACCGAATTTATTTGACGTTTCACCTCGGAAATAATATCACTTAACCTGAGCAAATTAGACTCTGTGTATTCAAGTTTCCTTAAGGCTTCTTTTTTCTTGGTTTTATATTTTGTTATGCCAGCGGCTTCTTCAAAAAGATACCTTCTGTCATCAGGCTTCGACTTCAGTATTAAATCCATTTTACCCTGTTCCATTACGGAATAAGAACTGAGCCCCAGCCCTGTTCCCATAAATAACTCACTGATATCTTTCAAACGGCAGGGGGTTTTATTAATAAGGTATGCACTTTCTCCTGAACGAAAAAGTTTGCGTGTTATTGTAATTTCGTTATAATCAAGGTTTAGAGATTTATCCGCGTCTCCGAGAGTTAAAGACAATTCAGTCATGCCG
>JAGLRQ010000111.1 GCA_023136205.1 Candidatus Auribacterota bacterium | reverse complement strand
CCGATTAGCCATCTTGTTATTGAAGAGATAAAATATATTGATGTGGGGATAAAACTGCTCGTTACACCAAGAATAGGAGAAGACAATTTTATAACCATGAAGGTTCATCCTGAGGTTAGCAGGGGAGAATACGTATTAAATGACCAGGCTGTCAGGGTTATCCTTACCGAGGCAGATACCACTATGATGGTAAAAGACGGTGAAACCGCGATACTTGGAGGCCTTATAGATACTGAGAAGTCTAAAGAGATAGATAAAGTTCCTTTACTTGGCGATATTCCTCTTCTGGGGTTGTTATTCCGAAAAAATGTTGATGTGGAAAAGAAAACTGAATTAATTATTTTTATAACCCCCCGCATTTTGACCGATGAAAAGCGGGTAAGTATTTCAAAGGATGAATGGGATACTTTCAATGAGAGAACAAAGCAGTTTGACAGGAGAATTGAACTTGAGAGGGAGATGATGATAAAGACGAAAAAATCTCCTTCCGGGGAAAGAGAAACGTTACTGGAAGAATATAAAGACAGGCCTTTAACAGGAACAAAAGCAGTAGATGAAATGATTAAGCCGGCAGTAGAAAAATCGCTCTCTATTTCCGCGGAACCGGCAGGGGAATAAGCAATGGCCGATTTTTCTGAAAAAGAACATGTTGTTTCAATAAAGGATTATCTTCAGATTATATTCCGCAGAAAAAGTTCCTTCCTGGTCCCTTTTTTGGTTGTTTTTTTAACCGCATTGATTGGCAGTTTTTTCCTTCCGAGGTATTATAAGTCGTCTGTGTTAATGCTGGTAGAGGAAGAAGCAGAGGTTGTAAATCCTCTGGCGAGGGAAACGAGGCTGCCGCAAACAGCACAAAAAGTATCTCTGGCGGAGCAGATGCAGACACTTACCTTTAAAATCCTCAATTATCCCAATTTGATTAGGCTGGTTAGAGATCTGGGATTAGCTAGCGGTATTAACGATCCCTTAGCTTTTGAGAAACTTATCTCAGGTATCCAGAAACGCACAGAAACAAAGATGAGAGCTCCTGAAGTCTTTGAGATATCTTATGAAGATAAAAACCCGCAATTGTCACAAAGCCTAATTAATACTCTTATCAGGATTTTTATAGAAGAATCATCTGCCAGAAAGAAGAGGAGAGCTTTAGTAGGAGTTGCTTTTGCTGAGTCAGAAGCTGACCTTTATAAAAAGAAGCTCGAGGAATCCGAAAAAACTCTGTATGAGTATAAGAAAAAGTATCCCCTCCAACTACCCGGGACAGGGGAGGATTTTAATATAAAAATGCTGATTAATTATCAGACTCAGCTTACTTCCATTAATATGGCTTTGAATGAGTCAGAGAAGGAAGTGGAGATTCTAAAGAGGCAGATATCAGGACAGGAACCAGTAATAATTACCGAAGAACTTATAACTTTAAACCCTATAGTAAACCGTTTAAATAATAAGCTTCAGGATTTGCAGTTGAAATTGGATATGCTTATGACGGAAACACCGGAATCACCCGAGGTTCTGAATGTTCAACTGGAAATTGAAGATGTCAGCGAAAAGTTGAATTTAGAAACCAAGAAAGTGGTAGATGGCGAAACTGCTGTGACCGCCCCGCTTTTTTACCAGAGACTGGAACAGAAACTTAAAGATGCTCATGAACTTGTTGATAAATTGAATGTCAGAAAAGAGAAGCTAATAAACCTGGTTAAAGAATATGAAGATAAAATTAAAAGTCTTGATGAACAACAGATGGAGTATGTTCGGCTATTCAGAGACAGCCAGGTAAATAAAAAAATATACGATATGCTTCTTATAAAAGCGGAGGAAAACAGGTTAACTGCCGATGAGGTAAAAGAAAAGGGGACTGTGTATGAGATATTAGAAGATGCCCGTTTGCCTCTTCAGCCCTCAAAGCCAAAAAAACTGCTGATAGCCATTGTGGCTTTTGTCATTGGAACTCTTTCAGGTTTTGGTTGTGTATTTTTAACAGAATTTGCGGATCATTCTTTGCATGGAGTTGAAGACGTAAGAAAATATATGAAACTTCCTATTTTGGGTTCTATCTCTAAGATAGAGTTGGATAAAGAGATGCAAAACGGCAGGGTTCGGCACAAAAAAATTGTAGCAGTAATAGCCATTTTATTTTTAGTTTTTATTATAATGGTGTCCATAAATTCATGTATTCAGGATAGAAAGATAACACAAGAGATAATCAGAACATCTGTTTCAAATAATGTAGAGACAGAATAACCGGAGAAAATAAGTTATGACAGCTAATCTTAGTGACGCGTTAAAAAAAGCTGCGGAGATGAGGAAAGAGAATTTAAGCAAGGAAAATTTATCAACTGATCCTGAATTTGAAGTGAAAACTGAGTTTCTTCCTGAGAACAATACTGCTGTTGCTGAAGAAATAGTTGCGAATCATATTGACCCGCGGGTAATCGCGTATTATAACGGTAATGGAAAAATAGTGGAAGAGTATCGCACGCTTCTTATGCATATAATGTCTCTTGATACAACATCTGAGATCAAAACCCTGGCTGTAACGAGTGCTCACCCATGTGAAGGGAAAACTGTTACCGCGTTAAATTTAGGTGTTGTGATGGCGCGCAATTTTAGTAAACAAACCCTGATTGTGGATTGCAATATGCGCAGTCCTTCTGTTCATAGATTTATGGGTATAAAGGCGGAAGAGGGCTTAAGCAATATTTTAAGAGATGATGTTCCCTTTAATGTTGAACTAATACAAACTGGTGTAAAGAACTTAAGTATCCTTCCTGCCGGGATGATTTCTTCGAATCCTTCTCAAATACTTGCGTCCGCGAGAATGCAAAATTTATTAAAAGAGTTAAGAGATAATTTCGATTATGTGATTTTTGATACTCCCGCTGTAATGCCTTATGCTGATGCGAAAATTCTAGCTCCTCTCGTTGATGGAATGTTATTGATAGTGAAGTCTGGCGGAACACGCAGGGAAGTGGTTCAGCGCGTAGAATCTATTCTAACTGGTGTACAATCGAGGATACTGGGCTATGTTTTAACTGGTGTTGAGTATCATATCCCTGAGTATATCCATCGCCATCTGTAATTGGGAGAAATAATTCATCAAGTCACGCTTTTCCAGAATCCAGTTTAGTGGGTTTTGGTTTTTTAGTTTTAAAAGAAACCTAATTTGCATGATTATTGTGGTTGTTAAAGAAAAGTTATGAAAGTAACAGAAAATATTTCGGAATTTATTCGTATATCAAAATCGAAAACAGGAAAAGATTCTTTTATAGTTCTTGCCGGCAGTGTATTTAGTTCAGGATTAGGGTTTCTTGCTACTATTTTAATTACAAGAACTTTGGGTCCAGCACAATTTGGTGTATTTTCCGTTTCGTTAGCAGTCATGCTAATAACTGCGCAATTCTCTGATTTTGGTATTAGGACCAGTTTAGTTAGATTTGTTTCTTTGTATCTCAAGGATGATGAATCAAAAGCAAATTTGACATTAAAAGTAGCTCTTAAGTTTAAATTAATTGCAGCCTTGTTGATATTTTTGATTGGAATTTTTCTATCTAAATCTTTAGCAGTTCATGTTTTTGAAAAACCAATACTAACATTTCCGTTAAAACTTGCTTTTGTCGGCGCGTTTGGAATGTCGTTGGTAAGTTATATTGCTGCTACACTGCAGGCAAGGCAGTCATTTAAAAAGTTGGCATTACTTAATTTAATAAATCCATTGGGAAAATTTGTCTTGATTGGTTTATTATTTTTAAGTTCCAAACTTGATCTTTTTAGTGCTTTTACAACAGTTGCAACATTGCCATTTATTGCATTTTTGATTGGTTCTTTAATGATACCAAAGGCTTTTTTGAAAGCAAAAGGAGAGGAAAGAAAAAATTTTTACGAGCTATTTCACTACAGCAAGTGGGTTTTAGTTTCCGTTTTTTGTGTAATGCTGTTTAATAAACTTGATGTTCTGATGCTAGGGTATTTTAAAACCACCGAAATTATAGGATATTATTCAGCAGCCTACGCTTTTGCTTTTATTTTTCCTCTTATAACAGGAGCGGTTACTACTGTGTTGCTGCCAAAATTTTCAGGGGTTTCTAGTAAAGAACAGTTAAGAAAGTATACTGTGAAATCCTTAAAGTTTACAGCACCGATTATATTTCCTCTAATCATTCTTTTGGTGGCATCGAAACCTATAATACTATGGCTTTATGGAGTAGAATATTTATCATCAGTGGTTATTTTTAAAGTTCTTATTTGTGCTTTTGCAATTAGTGTAATAATTAATCCAATTAGCTTAGCTATTTATTCATTGAATAAACCGGAGGTTGTAGCATATTTAAATATAGTACAATTAATTTTAAATTTTTTAGGAAACATATTTTTGATACCACTATATGGTGCTGTTGGCGCAGCAAGTGTTACTTTATTGATTAGAATTGTGGCAGCATTTTATATTAGTAGATATATTTATTTTAAAATAATAAAAAATCCATAGTAGGAATTTGAATGATAAGAATTAGTATTTTAGGTTTTTATGGTTATAAAAATGCTGGGGATGAAGCAATTTTATCAGCTATGATATCAGCTTTAAAAACTGAAATCAAAGATGTTGATATTGTTATCTTTTCGATTGATCCATTGTATACAACAAAAATTCACAATGTAAGAGCCGTGCGCCAATTGTATTTTGGATTTTTGCCTCTTGTTTCTGCAGTTTTCAAGGGGATGTTTTTTCAAATAATAAAGGAAATAAAAAGTTCAAACTTGTTGATTATTGGTGGAGGGGGTTTATTGAGTGATTGGCAATCGTCTTTCGTCATTTTTCAGTGGTTGTGGCAAGCAGTAGTGGCGAAAATATTTAAAAAAAAGGTGATGATTTATGCAGTTGGTGCTGGGCCTATAGAAACTAAAATGGGAAAATTTATGACAAGATGTATTCTCAATAATTGTACAAATGTTATTACTGTACGAGATAATGAATCTAAGATATGGTTGCAGAAGGCAGGGGTAAAAAGGGAAATACATGTAACAGCAGATCCAGCAGTTTTATTAAGACCTGTAGTTTCCAATAGAACAATCGAAATATTAAAAGGAGAAAAAGTTGATACGAATAATTATTTAATTGGGATTTCCATTTGGCCGATGTTTCTTAATATGAAATATTGGCCAAATCAACAAACTAAATTTAAAAAATTTAAAAAATTGTGGCCTGAATTGATAAATTTTGTAATTTCAAAATTAAATGTTGGTGTTGTTTTTATACCAATGTTTTTACCAAGAGATAAAGATTTTTCACTTGACTTAATAAAAGATGTAAAAAATCAGGATAGAGTGAAAGTTATTAATGGTAGTTATAACCCACAGGAATTAATGGGGATTATGGGACAAATGGATATGATAATTGGGATGAGATGTCATACACTTATTCTTGCTGCTGCAATGGGTGTTCCTTTAGTTGGTATTGTGTATCAACACAAATCAGATTCTTTTTTGAGAAAAATAAATCAAATAAGATTTTCTGTAGATATTGGAGATGGGATTTCGTGGGAGGATAAAGATATAAATTTGGAAGAAATAACAAAAAACATAGAGTCTGTTTGGTTAAAGAGGCAGGAACTTAAAAGAGAAATTATAACAAAAACAAAAGATTTAAAGAGTAAAGCATTGCTAAACGCTAAAATGGCCCGGTTGTTATTGGAAAACAAATATTTTGAATAGTGGGAATTTTTGGATAAACATCTACATTTCTATTTAAATTGTTATAGAAAAAGTTTTGTGGCTATAAAAGTAGTAGGAAGATAACGGTATGAAAGTTTCCTTGATTTTTACTCTAAAAAACGAAGAATCTAACATTAGAGAATTTTTGGAATCGTTGCTGTCTCAATCAAGATTGCCAGATGAGATTGTTGTTGTAGATGGTGGTTCCACAGATAAAACTGTTGAAATTATCAAATCGTATATTAATAAGGCAAATTCAATAAGATTAATTGTTAAAAATGGTGTAAATATTGCAGAAGGAAGGAACATCGCAATCAAAAATTCAAACTATGACATAATCGCATCAACAGATGCTGGATGTAGAATTGATAAAGATTGGTTAAAGTATTTGATAAAACCTTTTGAAGAAGATCAGAGTGTGGATGTGGTGTCTGGGTGGTATGAGGCAGATGCGAGAAATGAATTTGAGAAAAGTATTGCTGAAGTGACTTATCCTAAAATAGAAAGGGTTTTAGAGAATTTGGATGAATTTTTGCCATCTGCTCGGTCAATAGCATTCAAAAAGTTTGCATGGGATAAAGTTGGGGGGTATCCTGAACAGCTTACTTTAACCGCAGAGGATACATTATTCGATTTGAATTTGAAGAAAGCTGGATGTAAATTTGCCTTTGCTCCAAAAGCAGTAGTATATTGGAGAGTAAGATCAAATGTAAAAAACTTGTTTAGACAATACTATTTGTATTCAAAGGGTGATGGTGAAGCAGGAATATTTACTATGCGTTATTTAGGTCTTATATTTAAAAAATATGCAATAGGAGTGTTGGTTTTTGTATTGGGGTTCAAGTACCAGCTTTTTTGGTTTTTATTTGCTGGGGGAGTACTATTTTTTGTGTTACGTACGTGTAAAAGATATCCTCGGTATTCATTTAGAGCTTTAGGCTTAGTTTCTTTAATAGAAATTTCCCAGATTTGTGGATGGTTAGCGGGTGGCTGTCAGCGATTGAAAAAAACAGGTATAAAAAATTTAAGCTCGCCAGAGGAGAACACATAACTAGTTATGAACATCCTGATAGTTGGTGCAGATTATTATTCTCAGATAGGTGGTAAAACCACACATATCCTTATGCTTAAAAAAGGTCTTGAGGAAGCGGGACATTCTGTAGGAGTTATATTTCCCTACAGAAATTTATTTACAAAGTTATTAATAGGTGGTGTCGGTAAAATTTTAGATTTATTCAATATTGGTATTATTTACCGGCAATTTATCATAAAAAACATATTAAAATGTTTGATTAGCAAATATTGTAAAACAAAGGAAATTGATGTTATTAATGCAGAAGATATAGTTGCATTTTTCTCAATTTTTGAAATGAAAAAGAAAGTTCCTATAGCTTTGACTGTTCATGGAGAGTTAGCGCAAGAAATGGAATCTGCAGGGCATATAAAAGGCAGTTTCGAGAGAAACCATTTTTTGAAAATGGAAAAAAAAGCATATGAAAGTGCCGATTGTGTTGTTGCTGTTGATACAAGGTTAAAAAATCATGTTGAAAAGTTAGCGCTGGCAGCCGAGCAAAAATTATCAGTCATTCAAAATTTTATGGATGTAAAGTCTTTTCAAAAAGAGATAGATTCTTTAGATAAGAAAAAGATAAGAAGAGAACTTAAAATAGACACGGGGAGAAAGCTAATTCTTGTGCCGCGAAGATTGGTTTTGAAGTGTGGAATTATATATGCTGTTAAAGCATCCGAAATCCTAAAGAAAAAATATAATAGAAATAATTTCTTATTTTTAATTGTAGGAGATGGTCCTGAGAAGGATAACTTAAATAATTATATTCAAACAAAAAATCTCCAGGGAGATGTTGTTTTAAAGGGAAGCGTAGAATATAAAGAGATGGTTAAATTTTATAAGATGGCGGACATAGTGTTGGTCCCGTCTATAAATGTAAAAGGGTACATAGAAGCGACGTCTTTATCTGTACTGGAGGCAATGTCAGCACAAGTTCCTGTAATTGCTTCCAATATAGGAGGGCTTGCAGAGATAATAGAAAATAAGAAAACTGGCATACTAACACCTGAAAAATCAAGTGAGCATATTGCAGAAAGCATTTTAAAACTTTCCGATAATGAAAATTTTAGAACCGAAATTGTTGGCAATGCCTCTAATTATGTCTTGAAGAATCACTCTTATCTTGATGCAGCACAAGTATTTATAGATTTATATAAAAAATAAAAGAATAGAAAAAATGATAAACGATAGATTAAAAGATTCAATTTTATTAGAAGAAAAACCCCTTGTTGAGTTGCCTTTTTTACTCAAAGTATTTTTAGTAGTGGCATTTTTGGGGATGGGGCTTAGTCTGTTATTTTTGCCGTATAGTATAGTTTTAGCCCTTTTTGTGGGTATATGTGTTGCTATTGGAATATTGTTTAATCCTTTTATCGGGGCTATGTTGCTCATAACAGCAGCATATGTGCATCCGATACAATTTATGCCGCAGTTAATAAAATATCATGTTACTACTATTACTGCGTTTGTAATTCTTCTTATATGGGGTTTTCATATCTTAATATATAGAGATTTTCATATTCCTAAAAGTAGACCCTTGTTGTGTTTTTTTGGTTTTGTGTTTATTGCATCTTTTTCCTCATTTTTACATTGGGAGGAAAGTTCTTTTTTGTATATAGATTTGCTTAAGGTGTTTATATTGTTTTTTTTAATTGTAAATTTAACTAAGACGAGAAAAAATATTTTTGTTATGGTTGTTAGCTTATTGGTATTAGGTTGTCTTGCATCTACTTACGCAATTTATCAGCGTTTTCACGGAATGGGACTGGTTTACACAGGAGAAGGTATTATAAGAGTTTCTGGATTTTCCAATAGTCCAAATGCATTTGCTTTAAGTGTGTTATTGCTTATTCCGTTTGCTTTTGGATTGTTAGTTAAAGTAAAGTCAGTATTTTTAAAGGTGTTTCTTTTTTCGATGCTGGGTATGTTTATTTTAGGAATAATGTTTAGTTATTCCAGAGCGGTTTTTATTGCTTTGCCTGCTGTGTTATTTTTGAGCACTTGGAAATTTGTTGACAAAAACAAAAGGTTGATTGGAATTGTAGCAATTTTAATAATTATTGCAATTGCATTGCCGTTTGTACCTCAGAAGTATATGCGAAGAGTTGAATCAATAACAGATTTGAATAGGCCAAGCATAAAGTCAAGACTTGATGGGTATATTATAGGTTTTCAAATGATGGTAGACCATCCTTTCCTGGGTGTTGGTATTGGAAGGTGGCATCAAGAGTATTGGCCGCGGGCTTTTGCATCACCATTAATACAAACTAAAAGTTCTTCCGTTCAACATAATATTTTTATTGAGGTTGGTTCGGAAACCGGTATTATTGGATTAACCTTGTTTCTTTTATTGCTCTTTTTTGCATTTAAGGATATACGGATAGCACACCGGATTTTTGTTAAAGCGGAAGATTCTCTATTAAGCATATTTTCCCAATCTTTAGAAATTAGCTTAATTGGCTTTTTAATAGCAACTATGTTTGTGGCTGCTATTCATGTAAAGTTTTTATGGGTAGTACTGGGATTGATATTGGCTTTAAAAAATTTGGCTACAACAAATACAAAAATACCGAAAGGAGAAGTAACAGGTGCAAACTGTTAAAATATTACATTTGATTCCAGGTGTGGAGGAAAAAAAGGGTGTTGGAGGGGCAGAAACTTTGTTGCTATCACTATTAAAGAAAATAGATGGGAAACGATTTAAATTTATCATTGCGTATTCACCTGGTGCACCATTAACTGATGATTTTAAAAAAGCAGGGGCCGAAGTTATCCCATTTTCTACATCAAGCAAATTTGATATGTTTGCCATCTATAAGTTAGTTAAGTTAATTAATGTAAAAAATATTAATCTTGTACATTCTCATTATCCTCGAAGGGATTTCTTGGGATGCTTTGCTGCGAAAATATCTAAGGTTCCATTTGTTTTTACCAGACATCTTTCTATAAGTGAGTTTCCTATTAAGAAGATTGTAAGAAAACTTTATATGGCAGTTGATAGTTTTATTGCCGTTAAGTACGCTGATAAAATAGTAGCCGCATCAAAAGCCATAGCTGATGATCTAATAATCAAAGAAAGAGCAAAAAAATCTAAAATGTCAGTTATATATGCCGGTTTGGATTTAGATACGTATGGAAAGGATGTAGAAATTGGTAAAATAAGAAGGGAATATAATATTGGAGAAAAAACCCCTCTTATAGGTACGGTTGGCAGGATTAATGCGCAGAAGGCACATCAGTATTTTTTAAAAGCAATTGTAGAGGTATTAAAATCTATGCCTGATGCGAAATTCCTGATAGTAGGAGATGGACCCCTTAAAAAGCAACAGAAAGATTTGGCTAAGGAATTGGGTATCGAGTCTAAGGTAATTTTTACCGGATATAGAACTGATATTCCCCAAGTAATGGTAGATTTGGATATATCGGTACTTTCATCCCTTAGTGAAGCTTTGGCAGTTGTTAATCTTGAAGCTATGCTAATGGGAAAGCCGGTAGCTTGTTTTGATGTTGGGGGAATTTCTGAACTGGTGGTAAATGGAAAAACTGGTTTATTAGTTGCGCCACGGGATTACAATGGTTTGGCTGATGCTATTATTGATTTGTTGAGGAATAAACAAAAAGCTAAACAAATAGGATTTGCAGGGAGAGAAAGGGTTGAGCAATCCTTTGGTTTGAATCTAATGGTAAAGAAGCACGAAGAGTTATATTCTTCACTTACTGCATAGTGGTGAGAACAAAACAATGCAAAGTTTGAATATTTTAATGATAACTGAATCTTTTTATCCTGATGGAATAGGAGGAGCACATTCTTATGTTTATAATCTGGGGAAATCGTTGATAAAAAAAGGGCACAATGTTTATATTATAACTATAAAGATGCGAAAGGACATGCCTGATGAAGAAACCATAGAAGGAATGAAGGTTTTTAGATATGATTCGGTTGTTTCAGGTTGTTTAATTTATATCAGACGCTTCCTTTTAAGCGTAATGAATGCTCATCGGTTATTTAATAACGTAGTTAAAAAAGTTAAAGTTGACATAATTAATTGTCACTCGCCGTTGCCTGCCTTCGGAGTGAATCTCTTTTTTAAGCATAGGAATATTTCTAGGATTTTTACGTTCCATTCTTCTATATACAAGGGGGTTTTGGTCCAGAGTGAAAAGAAAAAGTATTCGTTTTATTTAATGAATGAATTAATTTTTTCATTACTTAAAGGGCTTGAAGGAATAACTCTCAGAGCGTGTGATAAAATTATAGTTTTGAGTGGTTTTAGTAAAAAGTATATTCTCGATACATATTATGAAAATCCTGAGAAGATAGTAGTCATACAGGGAGGGGTGGATTCGAACAAATTTGTACCGATAAATGATAAAATGCTGTTGAGAACTAAACTTAATTTGCCAAAGGATAAGATAATATTAGTTACTGCTCGAAGACTTGTTGCAAGAATGGGACTTGAAAATTTAATTCTTGCGATAAAACATGTTTCTGAAAAAGTTCAAAATGTTGTTTTGGTTATATTAGGAGACGGGTTCTTGAAAGGACAATTAAAAGGTTTAATTAAAAAAGAGAGACTAGAAAGTAAAGTAAAGTTATTGGGCTTTGTTGATTTTAAAATGATTTCTGCCTACTATCAGGCATCTGATATTTTTATTCTACCATCTGAGAGTGATGAATGGTTTGGATTAGTTACTTTAGAAGCATTAGCTTGTGGTTTGCCGGTGTTAGCTACTCCCGTGGGCGGTTCAGTGGAGATTTTAAGTCGATTTGATAAGAGTTTGATATTTTCTGCCATAGGCCCTGATGAAATGTCTCAAGGGATTGTAAAATTTATTGAACACACGAAAAATATTTTAGGGACGAGCAAGAAATGCCGTCAATTTATTTTAAATAATTATTCTTGGGAAAAAACTTGTGAAAAAATAGAAAAACTTTATTTTAGTTCGCTGAGAAAGAAGTAAAATTACTTGGGATTTATTATGCATGGCAAAAAGTTAAAAAAAATTTCGTTGATTTTTTCAATGTTTACACTGGCACTTTTTAAGTTTTTTATTCCCGATGCATTTCCTGTTACTATTATTCCTTATCCTCAAGAATTGTCTTCAAAGAATTTTAGTCTTATTTTAAACGATAAGTGGGATATTTTTGTTGATTCTTCTACTGAAAAAGATTTTTTTGCAGCTATGGAATTTCAGAAAGAATTAAAGGATAAATATAATTTATCAATATCTATTAAACATATTGTTCCTGCTACGGGGATTAGAAGTATTATTCTTTCTAAACGAGTTTTGAATAACGATGTTAAATCAGTTTGCTTGGAAAGAAATCTTATCCCTGATATTCAATTAGGCGAGGAAGGTTATTTATTGGAAGTTTTCTGTGATAATGTGGTTATTATTACTGCAAATGATTCTAGCGGTGTTTTTTATGGTGTACAAACTTTAAAGCAAATATTAAGTGATAAAAATGATAAGGTTGAGTTGGAAGCAGTTAGAGTTAAAGATTGGCCAAAATGCGGAATAAGGGGAATTCACATACAGACCATTCATGAAAGGAACATAGGTGATGTAGAGGAAATAGTCCAAAAGATAGCATTTCTTAAAATGAATATGATTCTAATTGACTCTGATTACTGGTATCAAAAGAAGAAATATCCTCAACTGTTAAATCTTGTTGAATATTGTCGCCGTCGACATGTTGAACCTGTGCCTGAATTGCAAAGCTTTGGTGTCGCGAAAATAATTTTTAGTATAGATCCTCATACGGCTGAAGGTGTATGGGTTGAAGATGAGCCGTTTAAATTCGTGGATAATATTGCAATTCCAGTAATTCCAGAAGCTGTCCCTATAAAAAATCCTGGTTTTGAGATAGATAAAGATGGAGATAAAATTCCGGATAATTGGCAGTTTTATATTGAACCTCCGGAAATCTCCCAAAACTATTGGTTGTTAGATAATGCTATTTTTCATAGCGGAAGTTATTCTGTAAAAGTAAGAGCTAAAGGTACGAGTAATCCTTTGGTCCAAGCATGCAAAGTTGAACCAAATACAGTTTATAATGTTTCTTTTTATGCAAAAAAAACTGCAGGAAGTACGAGTGGTTATTCAATTGCTATGAGGATTTCTCAATGGGATAAAGACAGTAAATTTATAGTTGAAAATTATATTCCAGTTAAAACAACAGCAATAGGTAATTGGGAAGAGCACGATTTGAATTTTATCACGCAACCAAAATGTTCTTTTGTCCATATTAGTGCAAGTATTAGCAATGGTGAAGGGGTTGCTTGGTTTGATGATATAGAGTTAAAAAGAATAAACGGTAGTTTGATAAATGTTATTCGGACAGAAACTTCAGATGTTACTGTAACAAACTTAGACAAAACAGTAACTTATCAGGAGGGTATAGATTATAATATAACAGATGGATGTATGGAGTATCCATATGATGTAACCAATGCTCCGGCTAAAATAAATAGAATAGAAAATGGAAGCATACTAGATGGGGAAAGGGTGTTGGTAAGTTATGATTTCGTTGTGCGTTTTTATCCGTCTATTAGGAAAATACCTTCTAGCCCCTCCGAACCAAAAACATACCATATTATATTTGCAGCCTTAAAAGATGTGATACAAGTTTTTAAACCAAAGTATATTTGTATAGGCCATGATGAGATTTATGGAATGAATCGAGATTCAAGAAGTAGGAGAAGGAATTTGACTAACGCTTATCTATTGGCAGAAGATGTAATAAAGTTAAACAATTACATACATAGTTTGAACCCAGAGATAAAAGTAATGATGTGGGATGACATGATTAATTCTTGGCATTATGGAGGAAGGGAAAATTTCCAAATGCTTTTTGGTGGTCAGTCTGGTATAACATCTGAGGCAATAGATTTAATTCCAAAAGATGTTTTGCCTATAGTTTGGTGGTATAGCGCAAGTGATTATTTAAGTAAAATGAAAAATAGTTCCAATTACTTTAAATCTAAAGGATTTAATTATTTAGTCGCAGGTTGGAATGAAGAAAAGAATATCAAAGATTGGATTGAGATAATCAAAGACGAAGAGGAATCTAGAGGAATAATTATAACTAATTGGCTCGGCTGGCAAAAAAATTTGGAAAATATAAAAATTGGCGCAACTTGCGGATGGACTAATGATATGGAATAGTTTAGTAAACCCTAATTTTAAATAATTGTGACAGGAAAGATAAAAGTAATTATAGAGAAAGAAAATGAGAGTATTGTTTTTATTTTGTGTTTCAGTAATATGCTACACTTATGCTGGATATCTGTTACTTCTGACAGTGCTAAGTATAAAAAAGAAACGGATTAATAAGGGTGATATTTTTCCTTATGTTTCTTTGATAGTTGCTGCTTATAACGAGGAAGACTCTATCGAAGGGAAAATAAAGAATTCTCTGAAGTTGAATTATCCGAAAGAAAAATTAGAAATTATTGTTGCTTCAGATTGTTCAACAGACAATACAGATAAGATTGTTGAAAAGTATCTTGATAAAGGTATAAAACTAGTCAGACAGAACCAACGTAATGGAAAAACAGCTGTGCAAAATTTAGCAGTAGCATCTGCAAAAGGGGAGATCTTGGTGTTTTCGGATGCTACTACCATCTATGATAAAGAAGCTTTGAAGAAAATGGTTAGAAATTTCAATGATTCTACGGTTGGTTGTGTTGCTGGCGTGGAGAGATTTGTTAAGCCTGAGAAAAGTCTTATTGCTGAAGAAGTTAGTTTGTTCTGGAAATACGAACAGTTGCTTAGACAGAAAGAGACCGATGTTTCTTCTATTGTTGCGGTTAGTGGTTGTATTTTTGCTATAAGGAAATTTTTGCATGAGGAGTTAAGTGAAAATCTCGTTGAGGATTTGATTTTGCCTTTGAAAACGATATTCAAAGGTTATAGGGTGGTAAATGAAAAAGAAGCCATAGGTTATGAAGAGACTGTAATTAATAGCGAAGATGATTATAAAAGAAAAGAAAGAATCGTGACAGGTGGAATTATAGGGCTACTTTATATGAAGCATTTATTGAATCCTGTGCGCTACCCAATTTTATCTTTTCAACTTATCTCTCATAAGATTTTTCGGTGGCTGACACCATTTTTTTTAATAGTTTTATTTTTATCTAATATGTATTTAATTAGAAACGGATTATTTTTCCAGGTTTTTGGGTTTCTGCAGATTCTTTGCTATTTGCTGGCCGGAATCGGATATTTGTTAAGGAAAACAGAAAATACTCTAAAAATATTTAAAATACCGTATTACTTTTGTTTAATCAATGCAGCAGCAGCAGTAGGTGTAATTAAGTTTCTTTCGGGAAAACGTCAGATTGTTTGGACGCCAGTTAGATAACCTAACAAGGGGGTAATATGCTTCAAGGGAGTTCTAAATTTCCAAGGAACAGAGTTACTAAAAAGGATTTTTTTGAGGTTCTCCGTTATGTTTTTTCACTGACCGCCTTTAAAAGGGTTTTTTCACTATTTGGTTATTATGTCCACGACCATATATCTCCAATTGCGCAAATGAAAATAGCCAGTAACCCAAGAATTCATCCCACAGCTTCCCTCAGGTGGGGAAAAAATATCTCTCTTGGTAAAAATTCACATATTAACCAGTATTGTTGTGTATGGGCAAGTGAGAATTCAAAAATTGTTATGGGAGACAATCTCCTGATGGGTCCTGGTGTTAAGGTCTTTTCCTCAAATCATACTTTTAAAGATGTTAATATTCCAATGAATATTCAATCCTATCAGGAGAAAGATATTATCATTGGTGACAATGTATGGCTTGGGGCAAATGTTGTAGTTGTAGCAGGGGTAAAAATAGGAGATGGGAGCATTGTTGCAGCGGGGGCAGTTGTAACAAAAGATATTCCGTCCTATAGCATTGCAGGAGGTATTCCTGCGAGGGTGATTAAGCAGAGAAAACAAGGTTAAATATGGGTATGTTAAACGCTTTTACAATAGATGTTGAGGACTGGTTTCATGTTTGTGATGTAGATAATAAGGAATCTAAATTTGACAACTGGAATAAATGTGAAAACAGAGTTGTAGACAATACATTGCTTCTCTTGAAGATCTTGCGAGAGCACGATACGAAGGCGACGTTCTTTTTTTTAGGTTGGGTTGCGGAAAAACATCCTGAGCTTGTTCGCAAAGTAAGTGAAGATGGTCATGAAATTGCTACTCATGGATATGCGCATAAGTTGATTTATGAGCAGACTCCTGAAGAATTTTCGGAAGATTTAAAAAAATCTGTTAATATTCTTGAAGGGATAATAACTGAAAAAGTGATAGGACATAGAGGAGCTGGATTTTCTATTAGAGAGGATTCTTTGTGGGCATTAAAGATTATTGCGGAGTGTGGTTTGAAATATGATTCAACTATATTTCCCGCTAAGCGAGGTCACGGGGGTTTGGAAAGTGCTGAATCGTACCCATATTTAATGGATTTGGAAAGAAATCTTAGAATGTGGGAATTTCCAATGTCAGTTGCACATGTTTTTGGCAGGAAAGTTCCTTTTTCTGGGGGGGGATATCTTCGCTTATTCCCGTATTGGTTTGTTAAACGATCAATAGGCCTAATAAATAAAAGAGGGAAACCTGCTATAGTATATATTCATCCGCGGGAGATAGATATTAAACAGCCCAGAATGAAATTACCTTTATCCAGAAAATTTAAGTATTATGTAAATCTTAAAACCGCGGAAGCTAAAATCAAGGCGTTACTTGCTGATTTTGAATTTGCTTCTGTAAAAAAAGTGTTAAAATTATAGAAATAATAATTTTCAGAGATAAATCTGAAAAAAAAGGGGTAAAGAGTTGCTTAGTTATTATCTACATGTGTTTCTGATTGCAGGGGCTACTTCCCTTGCGTTAACTCCGTTAGTCAAAAAAATTGCTATGGTCAAAGGCATTTATGACAGGCCTGGGTACCTATAAATCACCTGTTAGGGTATAGTCTTGACAATATAGGTATTTCTGTATATAATCATTATTGATTATATGGGGAAACAATATTGTGGACTACACAGAATTCAAAAAGAGGTTTTTGAAGCTTCCGCTTATCGTCAGCAGGGACGCAGTCCAGCTTGAAAAAGACGGGCAGGCGATGCGCAACCAGCTTAACCGCTGGCAGTCGAGGGGGCTTATTGTCAGGCTCAAAAAGGGCATCTATATTCTTAACAGGGATGACAGGAAGGTAGATCCAAGCAGGGTCTTTCTCGCGAACCGTCTCTATGACCCGTCATATGTCAGCTTGGAGTTCGCGTTGAATTTTTACGGGCTTATCCCGGAGCGCGCGGCTGATGTGACCTGTATCACGACAAAAAAGACCGCTCGGTTCGTCAACGAATTCGGGACTTTCATCTACCAGCATATCAAGCCGGATACCTTCCGGGGTTTTAAGTTGGCGAAAGATGAGGCTGGCCTGCCGGTATTCATTGCTGAGCCGGAAAAAGCGGTTGTGGATTTCATTTACCTGAATTTATCAAAATTCGCTAAGCCGGAAAAAGAGCGGTTCGCGCAGTCGTTCCGGTTTCAGAATACGGAAAAGTTAAGCGAGAAAAAGATTATGTTTTACGTGGGTCTTTTCAGCAACCGGAAACTTCTTTCCGCCGCTAAGGAGTTTTGCGTGTTTATTAAGGAAAGCAAGAGATGATCGAAGTATTAAGACAGCAGTATAAAGATGAAATGGCCGCTGAGGATAAAGTTAACCGCGTCCGCGAGTTTCTCCAGATTATCGTGCTGAAGGCTTTGTATGAAAAGGATTATTTCAGGAAAGTCGCTTTCACCGGCGGAACGGCGCTCAGAGTGCTTTACGGCCTAAGGAGATTTTCCGAGGACCTTGACTTTTCGCTTGTTTCAAAGAGCGGCTACGACTTTAAGCACTTGAATGAGGAATT
>JAGLRQ010000110.1 GCA_023136205.1 Candidatus Auribacterota bacterium | reverse complement strand
CACAGCATGATGATCAAATTTCCGGGGCTGTTAAACGAGTTGGGGCTTTCCGCTTTTAAAGAGCAGAACCTTTCCGTAAAATTTGAGGTTGACACAAATCCGCCAAAGGGAGGTAAGCTTGAGGATACGGTTGTCAATAAGGCGTTTATCCTGAATATTAGGCATTTTGACTTGCCCTCGCTCCTGGCGACGAAACTGCATGCGTGCTTCTTCAGGAAATATACAAAGGGCAGGGATTTTTACGACCTCCTCTGGTATGCGGGTAAAGGCATCAAACCGAATTTGCCCCTGCTTAATAACGCGATAGAACAGACGCAGGGCCGTTTGTCGGCCATCACAAAGGATAATTTGAAGACATTTATCATGGATAGAATTGAAAAGGTTGATTTTGAAGCCGCGAAGAAAGACGTTGAGCGGTTTCTCGAGGACAAGAGCGAACTCAAACTTTTTAAAAAAGAGGTATTTGAAGCCGCTGTTTTGGGAGTTTGCTAATAAGGAAGTTTTCAAGGCAAGGCGCAGAAAAAAATATTCAAGCCGCAGAAGAGGCTATCAAATTAGCAAAACGTCTTCTAAGATAAGGAAATAAAAGTTGCTTAGTTATTATCTATATGTATTTCTGATTGCAGGGGCCATTTCCCTTGTGTTAACTCCGTTAGTCAAAAAAATTGCTATGGTCAAAGGCATTTATGACAGGCCCGGGCACCGTAAGGTTCATGCGACAAAAATGCCTACAATGGGCGGGGTTGCAATGTATCTTGCTTTTATGTCAGCCATGTTCGCGTCTTTCTTCTTTGCTCCTGATGAAATGAGGGATTTTTCGGTTAAATACATAGGGTTATATCTTGGAGCGATGATTATTGTCGGCCTGGGTGTTTATGACGATGTCAAGGGTATGAACGCGAAATTTAAGCTTGTTGTTCAGATATTAGTGGCAGCAATTTTAATTGTGTGTGGTTACGGGATTGAAGAAATCACAAATCCAGTTGGGGGTACTCTACACGTGGGCTTTTTCGGCCTTCTTTTTACCGTGATCTGGATAGTAGGCCTTATTAATGCTATAAATTTTTTAGATGGATTGGATGGCCTTGCAAGCGGAATTACCGCTATAATAGCTTTTTTCCTGTTTTTGGCGGCTTTGAAGCAGGACAATGTGGTAACCGCGTTTTTAGCGGCGGCTTTGGTAGGCAGTTGTATCGGGTTTTTGCCGTTTAATTTTTCACCCGCGAAGATATTTATGGGCAATGCCGGCAGTATGTTTCTTGGCCTTGTGTTGGCAACTATAGCCCTTGAAGGTTTTAATAAGAGCAGGACCATAATAGCGCTTATAGTTCCCATAATAGCTCTTGGCATACCGATTATAGATGTTACACTGGCGGTTTTAAGAAGATTAATGAGAGGACTGCATATATTCCACGCGGATAAGGAACATATACATCACCAGCTTTTGATAGACAGAAAATCCCACAGCAAGGTTGTTTTATCAATGTATTTCTTATGCTGTTGTTTTGGATTGATTGCCTTGAGTTTTACCGGGATTAGGGGAATATTTGCTATTGCCGCGCTGGGCCTTGTCATTGTAGTTACTTTTGACTGGATAAGAAAATCAGGGTTTTTGGATTTTAAATAAAAACAGTTGCTAAGTTATTAAGTTACTGAATTATATGGAAAGTCTTAAACGGTTATATTTCATATCTAAAGAAAGCAGCGGCAGCCCAATAACTTAGTAACCTAATAACTCAATAATCCAAATTAATTTTTTTGACTTCTATGATATCATTATATAGCAGTTAAGGCATTAAAAGTTGCTGGAATTTCGATTATTTAATAACTAAATAACTCAGTAACCTAATAACCAATATCCATGGGATGATTATATGAGAATTAAAGAAAGTTTTGGTGTAGCGAAGTCAGTTTGGTCTATGACTTTTAAAATGGTAAGGAAACGCCCGTGTATTATTTTGCCATTTTTTGTGACCGCGGTTTTTAACGCGGTTGCTCTGACTATCTTGTTTTATTCTCCGCGCTATCCGTTGTCCAAAATATTCGCTCCGCTTATAAAAGCGTTTTCTAACTTACGCTATTTGCATTACCCCGCTAATTTCCTGCTTTTGCCTAAAATGTTTTACTATATGCAGATAGGAATTATGTTAACTGTGGGCGTGCTGATGTTCGGCATGGCTGTGAATCTTATTTTTCAGGTGAGCGCGGGAGAAAAACCGAGAATCGCCGGCAGCCTTAATAAATCTGTCAGAAGGTATTTTACTCTTGCCGGTGTCTGGATAGTTACTTTTATTATAAGTTTTGCTGTTATGAGAGGATCAATGTGGCTGGTGGTTAAAACTTTTTCGGACAGTGACCTATTCCCAATTCTTATCAGGGTAGTGCGTTATAGCGGGTATCTCTTTGTCCTTATTATCGAAGCTTTCCTGGTATTTTCTTATCCTGCGGCAATAATTGAGAAAAGAAAATTATTCAGTGCCATTAAAAGAAGTCTTTTTGCCTCAAAAAGGGTTTTTTTAACCATGTTTATTCTGATCGCGGCTCCAAGATTTTTTGAGGTTTTATTGATACTGTCAAGAGTACGTTTAATGTCTTATGCCTTCAGAAATTTTCCTGAGGCGGCTCTGATTGTGCTTGGGCTGGGTATTGCAGTGGCTTTTGTTGCTGATTTCCTTGTGATGACCTCAATTACAAATTTGTTTATCCTGACAAAAGAAACGGAGGCCTGATGTTTATGAGAATAAATGACGGTAGAAAAATACTTTATATATTATTTATGGTTTCTGTACTGCTTATAACCGGATGCGGCGGCGGAGAGTATGAAGCGGAGAAGTTATTGTGGCAGGCGAATAAATCTTTTGCCAAGTTAAAGGAGAATATTGAAACCGCGGCTCCGAAAGATTATGAGGAAGTTATCCTTGCTTTCCGGAAGCTTGTTTTTAAATTCCCGAAGTGGAAGTATAGCCCGAGGGCTCAACTGACAATCGGACAGCTTTACGCTCTTCAGAATAATATGTCCAAAGCAAAAGGTGAGCTTACAAAGGTTTTGAAGGAGTTTCCTCAGGATGCCAATACCTGCGCGAGCGCCCTATTTGCCATAGGGAAAATATATGAGGATGAAAACAAATGGAATAAAGCCCTTGAAAACTACAAGAAAATGGTGTCCGATTATCCGGAAACCTATGCTGCTTATCAGGTACCTCTTTACATAGCACAGTATTATAAAAGCAAGAATATGAATGAAAAAGCTGAGGGTGCTTACAAAGAGGCTATTGAAGGATATGAGAAGGTCATTAAGGAACATCCTGATACGTTTGCTTCTTTGACAGCCCAGAAATTTATTATTGCGGCTTTGGTTGAACAGAAGAAATGGAGTAAAGCGGCTGAATATCTGCAAGCCCGGGCGAATGCTTATGCGGGAACCCCTTTAGCCGTAGAATCTTTGTGTAAAATCGCGGTTATTTATCAGGAGGAACTGCCTTCCGTCCGGCAGTCTGAAACTGCCTATAAGAAGGCGGTGGAGGAGTATGGAAAAATCCAGGAGGAAAGCCGTAAATATATAGAAGCCCAGGAAGAGTTAGACCAGCTCCAGAATATTGAAGCTGAAAAAACATTAAAAGGATATGCGGTTTTATCTTTGAAATATATCACTGCCGCCGCGGTTTCTTTGAGAAAATGGGATGATGCAATTCGTTATTTTCGGGAGCTGGCCGATTTATCTTCCGGGACTCCTTTAGCCGCGCAATCTCTGATTACGAGCGCTAGAATTTATCATGAACAGTTGGATCAACCGCAGAAAGCTATTGATATTTATAAGCATTTGCTTGAGAACTACAAGGGTATTAAGGTGGAAGCAATTGAAGAAAAGATTGCATCCCTCCGGGAAGCCAAAAAAGAGTAAAGATAAGTGCGTTTCCAAAAAATTAAACTACATATAATAGGGATTCTGTTGTGTGTTGTATATTGGCCTACTTTTATCTGGTTGAAAAACAGGTTTTTAAGCGTTGAATCATATTACACACATGGTTTTCTGGTTCCTTTTGTAGTCGCGTTTCTTGTGTGGCAGAAGCGCGATGAGCTTGCAAAAACTCCCGTAGTTTCGATGAATATCGGACTTGTCATATTGATATTGAGCCTGTTAGCGCATTTTGCCGCTTTTAGCTTCAAGATATATTTCATTTCCGGGTTTTCTATAATATCTACTTTAATTGGTTTGATTCTTTATCTTTTTGGTAAGGAAATTTTATTTAAACTTACGTTCCCGATCTTTTTCATTGTATTTATGATACCCCTGCCGCGTGTGCTTATAATTCATATCAGTTTTAATATGAAGTTATTTGTCGCACAGATAGCGGCCTATATTGTTAACGCTATGGGGATCTCGGCATTGAGGGCCGGGAGTGTAATCCACCTTCCAAATACCTCGCTGACAGTTGGAAGCCCCTGCAGCGGGTTGCGCAGTTTAATTTCTCTGACCGCTTTAGGTTCTATCTACGCGTATCTTGTCAATATGTCTCTGCCAAGAAAGTTCATATTATTTCTGACATCAATACCCCTGGCGTTGTTTTCAAATGCGGTGAGGGTTGTCCTGCTTCTTCTTGTCGCCTATGTATACGGTTCTGAGGTTGCTACCGGTAAATTTCATGATTATTCAGGGTTTCTGGTTTTTGTTATTGCCTTTTTGGGATTAAAAGTTATAGGAAATATTCTATCAGCGGGTAAAAATATTGAAGAAGATGACGGTAATAAAGATGGGAATAAAGAAAAAGAGTTAGAGGTATAGTAAACCTGTGATGAAAAAAGATTCAAACTATATAATAAGCATAGTTATATTGCTGGTATTCGCGCTTGGGATTAGTTATCTCTCATTACGCAGGCCTTTGCCTGTTTCTGACGCGAAGATATTGGGATTTCCTCTTGAGATAGGTTCCTGGGCCGGTGAAATCATACCGCCGGAGAAGAATGTAGTTGAGATCCTGGGAACGGATAAGATACTGCTTGGCGAGTATTCCAATCCTGAAGGCGAAAAGGTATGGTTTACTGTTGTTTACGGGGAAGGCGACAGGCAAAGTTTTCATCCGCCGGAATACTGTTACATAGGCGGGGGGAATACAGAGCTTGTTGACAAGAAACTGGATAAGGTTAAAATTGATGATAAGACGACAATAGAGGTTAACAGCCGGATTTTCCAGACAGGCCCTCACAGGCAGTTGGTTTTTTACTGGTATATGGCAGGTGACAGGGTAATGGCCGGTTATAATAAACAGCAGTTTTATTTTGTCCTGGATGAGATAAGGTACCGCAGGGCCAAAGGAGCGTTGATTAAGGTTTCTACGCTTGTGATTAATGGGGATACAAAGGGAGCTTTTAACAGGCTTAAGGATTTTATGCGGGAAGCCGTTCCAATATTGCCTGATTATTTATAAGACAATCAAGAATTTTTCATGGCATCTGATAAGCTTTCACGTCCAGCGGATTAATATTCCTTGTCTCAAATTAACAATCTGATACAATTCCTTAGTTGAGTAATAACCAAATACATAAAGGGAGTTTTATGTCAGAACAAATTAGGTTTGATTATAATAATGTGCTTGCTTCTGTTGTGGGTCCGGAGCATGGTATCACGGAAGGAGATATAGAAAAAATTAAGGATAAGATTTCAAAAGCGGTTTCAGGGATAAGTACCATCAGAAAGGAAGGAAATCCTGGTTTTGTAACTCTTCCTTATGCCACGGACAGTGCGGATGAAATCCAGAAATTCGCGGATTCAATTGCTGATAAATACGAGAATTTTGTAGTCCTGGGAATTGGTGGTTCCGCTCTTGGGAATATCGCTCTTAATACAGCGCTTAACCATCCTTTTAACGGGTTTCTTTCCAAAGAAAAAAGAAAACGCCCCAGAATATTTGTGATGGATAATGTTGACCCTGATGTGTTTAATTCTCTTTTCGATGTTATCGATTTGAAAAATACTCTTTTCAATGTTATTACCAAGTCAGGGGGAACTGCGGAAACCATGTCACAGTTTATTGTTGTCAGAGACATGCTTAAGAAAGTGTATGGCGAGTCATATTCTGAGCATGTTATTGCGACAACGGATCCTGAGAAAGGCAATTTAAAAGCCATTGCAAAAGAAGAAGGATATAAGACGTTTGATATTCCCCAAAATGTTGGCGGCAGGTTTTCGGTTTTTTCTCCCGTTGGGCTTCTCTCTGCGGCGGTAACCGGCATAGATGTCAGGAAACTTCTTGAAGGGGCTAAAGCAATGGAGGAGCGCTGTAAGGATGAATCGTTTAAGAATAATCCTGCTTATATGTATTCAATTTTGCATTATATCCTTGGTATAAAGAAAGGTAAGAATATTTCTGTGATGATGCCTTATTCCAGCCGTTTAAAGGATGTTGCTGACTGGTATAGACAGCTTTGGGCTGAAAGCTTAGGCAAGAAAAAAGGCGCTGGCTTTGTCGGTCAGACCCCTGTTAAAGCTCTTGGCGCTACTGACCAGCATTCACAGGTTCAGTTATATGCTGAAGGTCCCAATGATAAGTTGATTATATTTCTTGGAGTTAGAACATTTGACAGTGATGTAACGATACCAAAAGCATTTGAAGATAAAAAAGGCGTAAACTACCTTTGTGGGCACACAATGAGTGAACTTCTTCACGCTGAGCAAAAAGCTACCGCGCTGGCTCTTACAAAATCCAAAAGGCCCAATGTTACCATTTGGCTTGATAAAGTAGACGAGAATTCAATCGGGCAGTTATTATATATGCTTGAGCTTGCGACAGCTTTTTCAGGGTTTCTGTATGATATTGATCCGTTTAACCAGCCCGGAGTGGAAGAAGGTAAAAATCTTACCTATGGCATGATGGGAAGGCCGGGCTACGAAGATAAGAAGAAGGAAGTTGAGCAGATGAGGGAAGCTGATCTGAAATATGTAATATAGTGCCTGGTATTGTTGTGAGTATTGAGTATTAAATAAGTTTTTTAACGCAATACAGAATACGCGATACGAATAATGATTCCAAACTTGACCAGCAGCGAGTGGGGTTATAGTATCAGAGAAAATAATGGAGGTAAAAAGTGACAAAAGGCCAGAAGATTGAGTTTAAGTGTGTAAAAGACAAATGTGAAGGCATAATAACTTTTTTGGTTAATAGTATGAAAAAGGACCCTGTTTTGAGGTGCAGCAAATGCGGCAACGAATACAAGTTTGACAAAGAATTGGTTTCCAAACTTGAGATGTTTGAAAATCTTGTTAAAGCTGTGAGTGACGCGGAACCCATTTTAGGGGATACAAATGTTGCTATAAATCTTGCGGGCCACAATATTAAAGTTCCTTTCAGGCTTTTGCTTACCCGTTTAAGTACGGTGTTAAGCCTTCAGATGGCAGGTAAAACCGTAGATTTTTTATTCAGGGTCGAGCCGCTTAAAGAAGAAGATTTAAGGAAATGGGGGGGATGAATTTATAAATATCATGAAAAGCGAGCTTAAAATTGTATTAGTCCTTTCCGCTGTCTGTCTTGTCGCGGGCTTATGCCTCGGAGCAGTATATAAAGTTTCATATCCTTCAATAGAGGCAAGAAGGAAAGCCGATGAAAGAGCACAGCTTAAACAACTGTTTCCTCAGGCTGACAGCTTTGAGGAGAAAGAAGTTCCGGATTCAAAAATTATTAAGAAGTGCTTTTTTGTGAAACAGGGAAGCAAGACGCTGGGGTATGTTTTTATTGCGGCGAATTACGGTTATTCAGGTGATATAGAACTTATGGTTGGTGTTGATGAAAAGGGGAATATAGCCGGTACCAGGGTTCTTGTCCAGGCAGAGACACCGGGTTTGGGCACCAGAATAGAAGAAGATTCGTTTATAGGCCAGTTTAACGGCTGGAATTATTCTGATTATAAATCAGGGAAAGTTAAGTTTGATGCTATTACGGGCAGTACAATATCTTCAAAGGCTGTTTTAGAGGAAATCGAAGCGGCTTTGGATTTGATGAATAAAATTAAGAAATAAGCGGAGAGAAAATTATTGAGTTGCCAACCTGTTTTGATTTAATAGAAAGATCTATCCTTCCCCATGTTAAAAAACCTGCAAGATACATAGGAGGGGAAATAAACGCGTCGAAAAAAGGTTTTTCTCCCGACAGAGTAAACATTTGCCTTGCTTTCCCTGATATCTATGAAATAGGGATGAGTCATCTCGGACTTAAAATACTTTACAATATTATAAATGATAAAGATTGTTTTTCAGTCGAGCGTGTTTTCTGTCCCTGGACGGATATGGAGAAAGAACTTAGAGATAACTCGATACCGCTGTTTTCCCTTGAGAATAAAGTTCGGTTAAAGGACTTTGATGTTATCGGGTTTTCGCTGCAATATGAACTTTGCATGTCGAATGTTCTTACCATGCTTGACCTTGCCGGAATACCTTTTAAATCCGAAGACAGAGACAGTGAATTTCCCCTTGTAATAGCCGGGGGTTCATCTGTGTGTCAGCCTGAACCTTTTGTTAAGTTCTTTGATGTGATTGTGCTTGGCGACGGAGAACATGTGATTCTGGAGTTTCTTGAGTGGGTTAAAAGGGAAAGAAAGCTTCTGAAAGAAGACAAGGTAAAAGCGCTTGAAAAATTAGCGTCTGAAATCGAATCGGCATATGTCCCTTCCCTGGCGAAACCTCCGCGGCAGGTCAGGAGAAGAAAGTTAAGGGTATTGGAGAGTTATTCTTGTGACGAAAAGCTTATTGTTCCTCATATTCAGAGTGTTCACAACAGGGTTGTGATAGAGATAATGAGGGGCTGCAGCCGCGGCTGCAGATTTTGTCAGCCGGGTATGATAAGCCGCCCAGTAGTCGAAAAACCGGCTAAAGGTATTATAGCGGAAGCTGTAAGAAAGATTGAAGATACCGGTTTTGAGGAAGTGTCGCTTCTGTCACTTTCAGCGGGTGATTATTCCGGTATTAAAGAACTCCTCGGGGATCTTGTATCAGTGTTTGATAAGAAAAGTATATCTGTAGGCCTTCCTTCACTCAGAGCTGATACATTCTGTATAGACCTTGCTTCTTTTGTCCGGAAAGTGAGAAAAACAGGGATAACATTTGCCCCGGAAGCGGGAAACGAACGTTTGAGAAAAATAATCAATAAAGACCTTACGGATCGGGAAATAATTGAAGCGGCAGGTTATGCTTTTTCAAAAGGCTGGAATCTTATAAAACTTTATTTTATGGTTGGCCTCCCGCGGGAAACTGATGAAGATGTATTAAGCATAGGCTCTTTAATTGAAAAAATAATTAAGGTTGCAAAGCAGAATAAAAAGGGCAGGATGTCTGTCAATGTGACTATTTCCAATTTTGTTCCCAAGGCTCATACGCCGTTTCAGTGGGAGAATATGAATTCCATAGATGAACTGCGAAGGAAACACAGGCTTATAAGGAATTCTGTTAGATGTAAAAATCTGAAGATTAGTTGTCATGATCCTGAAATGAGTTATCTGGAATCGGTTTTTGCCAGAGGCGGCAGGTCTCTGGCTGATGTAATCCTAAAGGCGTGGGAAAAAGGCGCGAGATTTGACCAGTGGAATGACATTTTTGATTTTGGCATATGGAAGAGTTCTTTTGATGAAACGGGGATAGATATGAGTAGTCTTAGCTGTAAGCCGGGAGATAAATTGCCATGGAGCCACATAGATTACGGTGTGAAGCAAGGCTTTTTAATAACAGAAAGGCAGAAGGCCCTTAAAGGGGAAATGACCCCTGACTGTAGGATATCAAAAGAATGTACCGGTTGCGGTGCCTGTGATTAATTTGACAAAAGCGTAGTTTTGTAGTTTAATGTATATCAAATATAGATAGGTGACGGCCGCTGGCCGTGTGGATAAATGTTTGGATGAATGCTTTTTAGTACATTAATAGTTTTACCGCTGCTGAAAAAGGAAATATTTCCCAGCTGGGCTATACAGCATTATGATAATGGTGCGAAGCATTTAGCAGAATGTGCATGTGACAGAATCATCCTTTTTTATCCACTCTCTGTTCATACCGGTTACAGTCTGACGCGATATTCGGATTAAAACATTGGAAACTCAGGAATACAGATACAGGATTATCTATGAGAAGAAGGGTGCGGTGCGTTTTGTCTCACATCTGGATCTTGGACGGATTTTTATGAGAGCGCTGAGGGCGAGCGGCATTAACCTGAAGTTCAGCCAGGGATATAATCCTCATCCCAGGGTTAGCTTCTGCCCGCCGCTTCCGCTTGGTTTTGAGGGGATTTGTGAATATATGGATTTTGAAACGGTTGAGGAACTTGATTATGTGCCTGCTGTTGCCTCTGTGAACAATCATCTTCCGGCCGGGATTAGGGTAAATCAGATAGAAAAGGTTGAAAGGAAAGCTCAACAGCCTCTCTCCAGCAGGTATGTAGTGAAAATGGTTGGAGAGGGAAAATTTATTAGAAATTCAATAGAGATTTTTTTAAAAATGGATGATTGCCGGCTGCGGGTAAAACCCGGCGGTAAAGTCGTTGATGTCAGAAAGTCGGTAAAAAGTTTATCATTTATTAAGGAGAACGGTGAAATCCTGCTCGATATGGAAATATCTCTTTCACAGGGAGAATATATAAATCCGCGCAGGCTGGTGGAGCATATTTTTAATAAGAGTGAAAGGGACGTTTTAAATCTTGTTATTTCAAGGCAGGAAATTATTTATGGAGAAAAAAATGTATAAGATTTTGATTAATGTGGAAGGTAATGAAAGAAGGATTGCGATTATCAAGGATAAAACTCTTGAAGAGCTCTCGGTTGAACGGAGTGATATCGAACAAATAGTGGGCAATGTTTACAAAGCAAAGGTTGAGAATGTAGTTTCGGGTATGCAGGCGGCATTTGTTGATATCGGGCTGGAGAAAAACGGGTTTCTTCACCAGTCGGATATAATCGACCCCGATGTTTCTTACAAAGAAATGCTTGACGATGAGGTGGAACATTTGTCTCCCGGTAACGGTTTTAAACAGGGCGGCAAAATTGAGGATATGATTAAGGAAGGCCAGGAAATCCTTGTTCAGGTTGTAAAAGGGCAGATTGGAACAAAGGGTTCCCGGCTGGCAACCAGTATAAGCCTTCCCGGAAGGTATCTTGTCCTCATGCCTAATTCCTCTAAATCCGGCATATCCAG
>JAGLRQ010000011.1 GCA_023136205.1 Candidatus Auribacterota bacterium | reverse complement strand
GATTTTCTATGAATTTTACAAGGGCCAAGTCTTCTTAAAGATTCCATATGAGCCTTTGTTCCATAACCTTTATGCTGTGAAAAACCATACCCGGGATATTCTTCATCAAATTTGTTCATCATATCATCTCTAATCACTTTTGCTACGATAGAAGCGGCAGCTATGGAAAGAGATTTTTTATCCCCGCCAATAACACCTCTCTGGGGAATTTTAAGTTGTGGAATTGAGTAACCGTCAACAATAACATGGTCCGGCTTTAACGGAAGTGAAAAAAGGGCTTTTCTCATGGCTTCGAAAGAAGCTTCAAGAATATTCGTAGCATCTATAACATCTTCCGATATCACCCCAAAGCCAATTGCCACATCCTTTGAAGAGACAAGATAATTGAAGATTTTTTTTCTTTTAGCACTGGAAATTTTTTTTGAATCATCGATTTCAAGGATATCGGGCGGTTTCAGGAAAACTACAGCGCCCGCGACTACCGGCCCGGCAAGGGGGCCGCGGCCGGCTTCATCAACTCCGGCTATGATATTTACACCATCTTCACGCAACTTATTTTCAATAACACACAGGAATTGAAATCGTTCCTCCGGAGAAACTTTCATTATTTTTTTTCTTCAGTTTTAGAAGTTACTTCTTTTTCCCCTGCTTCTAAATTTTTTTCAGGAGCCTCAGATTCGGCATCTTCTTCCATCAACCCCGCAACATGTTTCTCATCTTTAAGACGCGCTTTTTTACCAACCTTATCTCTAAGATAGTAAAGTTTTGCTTTTCTTGTTGAACCGGTCTTGATCAGTTGAATCTTCCCTACTTTTGGAGAATTAAGTAAAAACACTCTTTCAACGCCTTCTCCGTGAGATATTCTCCTCAGGGTTACAGTTTCATTTATTCCGGAACCCTTTCTGGCAATTACTGTTCCCTGAAAAGCCTGAAGTCTTTCTTTGTCTCCCTCTAAAATCTTGAAAGAAACCTTTATCGTATCTCCTACCGTAAAAGAAAGGATACGTGACTTCATCTGCGACTTCTCTATTTCCTTTATTATATTGCTCATTGTAAAACCCCCAATTAATCAATAGTTACTTGGTTATTTAGTTATTAGGTTATTAAGTTAATTATTATTTTATTGTCCAATAACTTAGTAACTTATTAACTCAATAACTTTTCCTTAATCTTTATGTATTCCTGTCTTCCTTAACAGGTCTTTTCTGTTTTTTTTAGTCTTTTCTATCGCTCTGGCTTTACGCCACTTCTCTATTTCTTTATGGTTCCCTGAAACAAGAACATCAGGAACTTTCTTTCCAAGGTATTCAGCAGGCCGTGTATAATGAGGATATTCCAGTAAGCCGCTTATAAAAGACTCGTCCTTATTTGAATCCTCATGTCCCAGTACTCCGGGAAGAAGCCTTATCACGGAATCAGCTATAATCATCGCGGGGATCTCCCCGTTAGTGAGAATATAATCCCCTACGGAAAATTCCAGATCCGCAAGCCCCTCGGCAATTCTTTCATCAACACCTTCATAATGGCCGCAGATTATTATCAAATGTTTCTTCTTTGAAAGAGCTTCACAATCTTCCTGGGTATATTTTTTACCGGACGCGCTTGTTAAAATGATAACCGAATTTTTTTTTCTATATTTTTTAACTGCTTCAAAAATTGGTTCCGGCTTTAGCACCATTCCCGGCCCGCCGCCATAAGGCCTGTCATCAGCCGTCCTGTGCTTATCCTTCGTAAAATCCCTTATATCTGCTATCTTTATGCTGACTTTACCAGCATCAATCGCGCGTTTAATTATAGACTCTGAAAAAGGCCCCTCAAACATCTCAGGGAAAAGTGATAAAATAACTATTTCTAACCTGTTTTTGCGGGGCATAACTTTTATTAAAGAGTAACGCCCTGTTTCTTCAACAGGACTCTGGCAGTTTCACTCGGTTGGGCACCATTCTTAATCCAATGCTCAGCTCTTTCTTTATCCAGCTTTATCTCTCCAAATCTTTTAGGATCATAATACCCAATTTCTTCTATAAACCTACCGTCTCTGGGACTTCTGGTATCAGCCACAACAATCCTGAAGAAAGGATTGTTCTTAGCCCCCATTCTCTTAAGCCTTATTTTTACCGACATTTAATTAATCCTCCCGAAATCGCATAAAGATGCTATCAAATATAATAAATTCAAGTGTGAAAATATACAGTATGGAAACAGCAAAAGTCAACTCTTTTTTCCATTTCTGGAAAACGAATTAAAACCCCACCCCCGGAAAATTGGGAATCCGGCTTCCCATTTTGCCCACATTTTTCATCATTTTAGCTGTCATTTCAAACCTCTTAAGAAGTTTGTTTACATCCTGAACTGTTGTCCCGCTGCCATCAGCTATCCTCTTGCGGCGGCTGCCCTTTATTATCGATGGATTTTTTCTCTCTTCCACAGTCATCGAGGAAATAATAGCTTCACTCCTCACAAGTTCCTTGTCATCGACCTTAAGACCTTTAAGCTTAGCTCCCCCGGGCAAATAACCCATAATATCCGAAAGTGACCCCATTTTCTTAAACTGTTTTAACTGAACCATAAAATCTTCAAGGTCCAGAGCATTTTTCTTAACCTTTTTTATCAGTCTTTCGGCTTCTTTCTTATCAAAGGCTTCTTCACTTTTCTCAACAAGAGTAACAATATCACCCATACCGAGTATACGGGAAACCATCCTATCCGGGTAAAATACCTCAAAATCCTGCGATTTTTCACCTACTCCCACATATACTACAGGCCGGCCGGTTACATGCTTGATAGAAATCGCGGCCCCTCCCCGGGTATCACCATCAAGCTTGGTCAAAATCACTCCTGTAAAATCCAATGCCTTATGAAAAGAATCAGCGCTGACAACCGCATCCTGCCCTGTACAGGAATCAGCCACAAAATATATTTTTGAAGGAGATATAACTGTCTTGATTTTCTTTATTTCTTCCATCATGGAAGAATCAACATGCAGTCTCCCCGCGGTATCTACTATAAGATGGTCATATCCCCCATCAGTAAATCTTCTAACAGCCATTTCCGCAATCTTGACAGCATCATTTAATGCCCTATCGGCAAAAACATCTATATCCAGCCTTTTACCAACCTGTTCAAGCTGATCAATAGCAGCAGGCCTGTGAATATCACAGGCTGCCATAAGAATCTTCTTACCGCCCCGCTTTAACACCAATCCAAGTTTACCGCATGTGGTTGTCTTTCCGGATCCCTGAAGGCCTGTCATAAGAATTATATTATCGTTAGATTTAATTGTTTCCGGCTCACCCCCCGATAAAAAAGAAACCATCTCATTGTTAAGCATTTTTATAAACTGCTGGCCGGGCGTAACACTTGTCACCACATTGGATCCAAGAACACCATCCTTAACTTTCTGAATAAACTGCTTAACAACCTTGAAATTAACATCCGCTTCAAGCAAAGCAAGACGAACATCTCTCAATGCGTCTTCAATATTTTTTTCAGTAAGTTTTCCATGGCCCCTTAAATTCTTAAAAAGCCTCTGGAACTTTTGAGTCAAATCGTTAAACATAATACCTTCCCTACTTAATAGTATCTAGTCCCCTTCGGGGAGGCTACGCTGCGCTCCGCACTATCTCGTGAATGGTAATACGATTCACGAACAACTATTCACTATTCACCGCTTTTATCTTCTACTCTCTCAATATCTGCTCCAAGCAGGGCAAGTTTCTTCTCTATTGATTCATATCCTCTATCAATATGATACACCCTGGATATTGATGTTTCCCCTTCAGCCGCAAGTCCCGCCAGTACAAGCGCCGCGCTTGCCCTCAAATCAGACGCCATAACAGGTGCTCCGCTGATTTTTTTAACTCCTTTAACTATCGCGCTGGCACCTTCAATGTGAATCCGCGCTCCCATCCTTGCAAGCTCAGGAACATGCATAAATCTTTCGGGATAAATTTTCTCAGTAATTATGCTCAGCCCAGGAGTCATACACATTAATGCCGTCATTTGAGCTTGTACATCTGTGGGAAACCCCGGATAAGGCATGGTTACAATATCTACAGGAAATAATCTTTCAGGTGACCTGACTGAGACAGTTCCTCCGGAGTAGCTTAAACTTATTCCTGCTCTCCGCATCGCGTCTGAAAGAGCCTTGAGGTGATCCGGATTGATGTTTTCAATAGTAATAGCGTCACCGCATATTGCTCCCGCAATTAAAAAAGTCGCAGCCTCTATTCTGTCAGGAATTATCTCATGTGAAACGCCTTTGAGACTCTTCACACCGGTTATAATTATTTTGTGGGAACCAAGCCCGTTTATATCCGCGCCCATTTTAATCAAGAAGTTGCCCAGGTCAACTACTTCAGGTTCGGATGCCGCGCTTTCTATAACGGTAACACCTTCGGATCTAACTGCTGCCATCATAACATTCGC
>JAGLRQ010000109.1 GCA_023136205.1 Candidatus Auribacterota bacterium | reverse complement strand
CCTACAATGTTTGTAAAAAAAATAGTTCTAACCGGCTGTAAAACATTCCCTCCTGAACATCTAAAATCCATAGTAGAAGCCTATGAAAGCCGGGAAGTTACCCTTGGCGAATTAAATACCCTGACGAAAACAATTGAATCGGAATATCTGCAAAAAGGAATAATTGCCAGCTGTTTGATTCCCCGGCAGGATATAAAAGACGGGCAAATTATTCTACAGGTCATAGAAGCAAAAATGGGCAGTTTAAAAATCCAGGAGCATAAATACTTTAATAAAAACAGGCTTCTTTATTACTGGACACTTAATCCGGGTGAAATACTGCGTTACGATAAAATCAGCAATAGCTTAACGTTTATGAATCAAAATCCCGATAGGCATGTTAAAGCAAGGCTCGAAGGCGGCAAAGAACCGGAGACCACAAATATTCTCTTAACCGCGAAAACATATTTTCCTTTTCACGTCACCGGAAGTTTTGATAAGGAAGGTTCTGTTTACACGGGTGTCGATAGAAAAGGGTTCGGCATAAGGTATAATAACTTTATGGGTATCGACAGCACGTTAATAAGCGGGTACTCGTTCGGAGATGATTACTGGGGGGTTTACGCTTACCAGCGGATTCCTATTTCTAATTTTGGGACATCTCTGACCTGTGGATACAGTTACAACCAGTCTTCCCCGAAAAAAGACCTCGCGATTTATAAAATAAAATCTACATCAAAAAATCCAAGTGTTTTTATCTATCAGGATTTACTTAATAAAAATAATTATCTGGGAAATGTTTATTTCGGATTGTACGCGAAAGATAAAAAAACCAGGATGGATGAAGCGCTTATAGGCAGAGACCGCTTAAGAATTTTCAGGATAGGAGGGAATTTTACATATAAAGGAGACAAGCATCTCACTTATTTCAGGCCCGAAATATCTCAGGGCGTGAAGATTTGGGGAGCAAAAGAAAAAGACACCCTGACTTCCAGAGAAACAGATTGTGTCTTTACAAAAATTAATCTCCAGCTTGAACATAAAAGAGCTTTGCCTTTAGGCCTGCAGTTAAGGCTGAATTTTGAAGGACAGCTTGCTTCCACAAAACTGGCTTCTCACGAACAATTTTCTTTAGGGGGAATAAATTCCGTAAGAGGTTATACATCCGGCGAATTTTCCGCGGATAAAGCTGTCCAGGCAAACGCGGAACTTCTGATCCCGGCTTTGATTTTACCGCCGAACATAAAATTACCATATGCCGAACGTCCTTTAAAAGATGAGCTTACCGGCCTGGTATTCTTTGATTACGGCTATGGAACTTTAAGGTTCCCGGCCGAGAACGCAACAAGAAAATCAGCGAATCTGGCAAGTGTAGGCGCGGGTTTAAGATGCAAATTATATAATCAGGCTTTTTTAAGGCTGGAATGGGGGTTTCCCATAGGAGACGCGACTGAAATAGAGGCAGGCCACTCCCGTTTTCATATATCTCTGGATTTTGAAGAACAATTACCGAGGGAAATGGAAAGAATTCAACAACTCAGAGAAGACAGCTATGTAGAACAAGGCTCATGGGCGATACTAAGCGAATATTTAAAGACAACAGATGATATTTCTTTGAGAGAACAATTTTTCAGTTATCCTTTACTCGCAGAAAACGCTTATAAAAAAGGACATCTTGAAGAAGCAAACAAATACTATAAACAAATTGATACAACGGGTAAAAGCTTATACAACCAGGCGGAAAAATATATCAAAGATTGTATAGCACAACAAAAAAAATTAAATGAATACAAAGATCTCGCGTTAAAATATAAACAAGAAGGGATGCTGGAAGAGGAAAAAGAAAGCTGGCAGAAAATTGTGGAAGAAGGGACTCTTAAACTTCTTACATTGAAAATTCAAGAATAGATTTTTCCGCGGAACAACTTGGGGGCTAATGAAACTGTTAAAAACATTTTTACTTATATTTATCTTTTTTTCGGGGAATATCTATACCTACGCCAGGGAAAAACAAGTTGAAATCCCCAGAAAAATAATAGAAAAAGAGATGCCCGCGTACGCGAAAAACCTCAAACAACTGCTGGGAGAAGCCGAACAAAATCTCGCAAAAATAGAAACAGAGCTAAAAAAAAGAGCAGATTTTAAAAATAATCAGGAAAAAGAAAGGTTCATAAGAAAATGTTTCGAGGAAGGCAACCTTTTATACAAACAAGGATACCCGGAGAAAGCTGTAAAAGAATGGGAAAAAGCTCTAAAAATAAGTAACACATCTGAAATGCGGGGTTACATCCGCTGTTATGAGAAAAAACTAAAAGAAGAGGAGGTTCGAAAAGAAAAAGCGGAAAAGGGAAAACAGCGCGAACTGAAAAAGGAAACGCAAGATCTTTACGTACAGGCTGTTTTTTTATATAAAAGAAAGGCTTATGCTGCCGCCAGGAAAATGTTTAAAAAAGTTCAGCAGCTGTTCCCTGATTATTTACGAACAAACCATTATCTCAAAAAGATTATTGAACTTAAGAAATAAACCTGGTTTACTTCTGGGATGATCTCTCCTCGGAGATTTTCATAGCAATCGACTGGCTCTTTGTTTCCATAGCTATCGACTGGTTCCTTCCGGATTCTTTGGCTTTATATAAAGCCTGGTCCGCTCTTTCTATTACTGTTTCCACACTGTCCCGCACATTATAACAACAAACACCCAAACTTATAGTTACCTTATATGGGTTCCCACCTTCCCTGGACAATTCCAGCGCTTCGACATTCTTTCTTATTTTTTCAGCCAGAACCACCCCATCATCTAAAGGAGCGTTCCTTAAAAGAATTATCATTTCTTCTCCGCCATATCTCGCTACAATATCCGAATAACGGACAGAAGACTTTAAGGTATTTGCCACTCCCGCTAACACCAAATCTCCTACCTGATGGCCATAATTATCATTAAATTTTTTAAAATGATCAATATCCGTCATAATTACGCAAAACCCTTTATTAATTTCAGATTCAGCCATAAGACATTCTGTTTTCAAAATCATTTTAAAATATCTGTGATTATATAAACCGGTTAGCCCGTCTGTATTTGCCAGTTTGAAAAACCTTTGTTTTTCTATCGAAGCGCGGACATAACTGTAAGTACTTATAGTTATGTAATTCACGAAAAGAACAAGCATAGGCAATGAGACATCTATTATTATACCTTTTTTAAAGCATAAAAAACTCGTAATTAAAAAGATTGCTGCCACACAGGCAATCAATAAATTTTCTCTCAGCGGATTTCTTCCCAAAATTGAAAAAGCAACCAGTAACGCCAAAATATAGACCGATGCCCATTTTACCCAGGGAGGTGACATTTTTATAAAATCGTCTTCTATAACATTTCTCATAGCCATCGCGAGAACTCCTATACCGGGGTACTGAGGTTCAAGGGGACTGGCTTTTATATCAAACAGGCCGAGAGCAGTAACAGCAACCAAACAAATACTATCCTTAAAAGGCTCCACATCTATATGCGGGGCCTCATTTTTTAACAAAGAGTTATAACCTGCCAAAACATCCACAAAAGAGTAATGGTTAAACGCGTCTTTCCATTTTCCCGCCCAGTTAATTAAAATTCTATCTCTTTCTATTAAAGGAATCCTTATCTCTTTTTCACCGGGATCAGCCAAAACAAGATAATCAGCGGTTATCTGTTTAATTCTTAAATTCGAATAGTCCATAGCAAGCTTTAATGCCATGTTGTAATGAATATTTTCTCCTACAAAATAAAACATCGGGA
>JAGLRQ010000108.1 GCA_023136205.1 Candidatus Auribacterota bacterium | reverse complement strand
CAAAATCCTGGGCACGGCCTTGTAGAAAAGTAAACGGCAGATATACATTTCCCGCTTGTTTTATCGCTTCAGCAAAAATAGAGTCGTCTTCCTCGGTAGATGTTTCAGAAAAGATCATATCAAAGAAAATTTGTTTGGCTCCCAAATGCTTTAACGCTTGAATAATAACACCGTGCCACTGTCTCTGCCAGGGCCATCTGCCCATCTTTGAGATATTATCGTCATCTATTTCTATAATAATTATATTAGGATTACATGAAGACGATGCTCTCAAACGAAATAACAAATCCAGGCTGCCCAATTCCAGGCGCTTTAGAAGCCCTTTTCCCGAAAGAGCCATAAAACAAGAAGCAATAACAATCGCTATAATAATATTAAAAATAATTGATTTTTCGGCCTTCAACTTTTTTACTCTTTTACTGCTGTGAATAAACTAAATAGAATATATATAGCCGCATAGTAGCAAAGTTTTAAAAGTTTATAAACATTTTTGTAATTATATTTCCCTTTATCCTTCCATTACTATCACCGGAAATTACTTCTTCGATTTCAGAAAGGGAATAAGTGAGGCTTACGCTGAAACATAAAAATACTATTAGAATAAACCGCGTCATAATAAGAACTCCAGGGCATTCTCTAAACGGTTTGCTTTTTACCCGGGATCTCTGAACATAAATTAGTTTCAGATTAATTATCGCCCCCGGGTTTCCTCTGGATCCTCCGGCCAAGCCGGAGGATAACAGAAGGAATAAAACCTAATGTACACCCGAGAGGTGTACGAAGGGGTTGTTTATTCTATCGCTTCTACTTCCACACTAAATTCAGTACCTCTTACACCCATAATAGACGTGGGAGTTTTTACTTCAAATTTTGAAGCGGGATCGTGCACCTTTTTAACCTTGATTAGAATTTTACCCAGCGCCAGATCTAAAAGAGTTTGCTTGTCGCCTGCCTGGTTTTCTACAAGTTCAGCTATTAAAAGCTGGCTGTTTTCACCCACCTCTACCATCGCGGTTCCTTCTTCGCCGTCTATTGCTAAAACCGCGGTGGATTTTGATTTTGTTAACAAAATATCTCCCTCGCTAAGAACCATGCCAATTTCAGCGGGAAGCAATTTTTCCTCTCCACTCAGTCGAACACTAACATCCCCTGTAAAAACAGAGATAGCCGCGGTACGCCCTACCCCGGAAAAAACCGCGGGAGAATAAAACATACCGGCAAGCAGAATCACGCAAATTAACAACCGCCCCATTTCCCGTATTTTCATGTTTCAGCCCCTCCTTTTCGTTTATCTAATTTATCCAAGTTAAAGAATCTCATATTGACAATAATTTGTCAACGTTATAGTCCTGATATAAAATACGGGCTTGACAACTTATAACATACTGTAGTAGAAATTATTATAGTATTAGACAAGGAAACAATATGCTTGAGAATTCTAAAAAGGATACAGGCCCTGCCGATACCCTGAAAATCGATGTGTCTTCTAATGGGAAAAAAGGCCCGGGAGAAAACGGTGAGTTCGGTGGGAATGCTTTTGAAGCGCTGCCTTACCCATTTTATATTATCGATCCAAAATCCGGGTATATTATAACCGCAAATTCAGCAAGCGGGTTTGAGCCGGGTGACAAAAGTTCTCTCGCGGCCCACTATTCAGATAACCCTGCCATTAAAGAAAGCCTTACCTGGATACTGGAAGAAGTTAAAAAAACCAAGAAAAATACAAATATTGAGAAAACATACCCGGACAACAATGGCAGCCAAAAAGAGGTAGAAATACACTGCCACCCGATATTTAACGAGAATAACATTGTTGTTCAACTGGCTGTTTATGTCCAGGATGTCACAAAGCGCAAAAAAGCGGAGGAAGAATTCCTGCAGGAAAAAGAAGAATTAACCAACATTACAAGAATTGACCATTTAACCGGCCTTTACAACTATAGATACCTTACAGAAAGGCTTTCAGCTGAACTCAGCAGGGCGCAGAGAAGTATCCTCCCAATGGCGCTGGTAACATTTGATATAGATAATTTTGCAAGCATAAACGACACTGAAGATCGTTCATTTGGGGATTTTGTCCTAAAAGAAGTCGGCAGCCTGATCAAAAAAGAAGGCAGACAGGAAGATGTTATTTTCAGGGTTAAGGACAACCGGTTCGCGGTTCTTCTTATAGAAAGCGGTTATGCCGGAGCAAAGCGATTCTCCGAACAGATTATTAATAAAATAAATCTGCATGATTTTAAGCTGAACGGACAGAGCACTGACATTACTGTGAATGTAGGCGCCGCCTGTTTCCCTGACAAAAGCATCAAAACCTGCGAAGACCTTTTGAAGGTTACGGACGCCGCTCTTATTGAGGCAAAAGATTTCGGAAAAGGCAGGGCTGTTTTCTATAAAAACAAAGGGACGCCTCTTGCTGAAGGCAGCGGTAAAACAGCTAACATAGAAACACTTAAAAAAACTATTCTTGACTTTGGCGACAAGGCTAAAAAATCTATTGTCAATTCAATACACACTTTCACTGATTCCCTCGAACAAAGCGAGCATCTTAATAAGGACTCTACCCGGCAAATCTTTAACATAGCCAAAAAAGTTTCCGGCCTGGAAGAAATTTATTCCATTGTCAAAAACCTGGATATCAGAAAGCCTTTTATTGGAGAACACTTTGAATGGATGATTTCAATTATTGAAAAAGTTTCCGGCATATTAAAAATCAAAGAAGAAGAAGTTCAAACCATAAAACAAGCCGCCGCTTTATATGATATAGGCAAAATTTATATCAGCGACGCTATCCTCCAAAAAACGGCGCCGTTGACCGTTGAAGAATGTCAGATTATAAAGGAGCACCCCCGCATGGCTTTTGAAATACTTGAAACCACCGCCTCGCTTAACGGCACACTCCAGATGATACTGCATCACCATGAAAAATATGACGGCTCCGGATACCCTCAAGGTTTACAATCCCGGAATATCCCTATCGGCGCGAGGATACTGGCCGTGGCGGATACATACCAGGCCATGATTTCCGAACGCCCTTACAGAAAAGCGCTTAGTGAAGCTGACGCGTTGAAAATGATAGAGAAAGGGTCAGGAACACACTTTGATCCGGGTGTCGTTAAAGCTTTTATCTCAAATATCTGCTAACACGGCTGACACGCTTTAATTTTATCGTTCAATAATATTTCCGCGAGGGGAACCTCGATATCGTGATAAAAAACACAGAGCCATTTTTCTTTTATCGCCTGTTGTTTAAGCTTTTCTTTAATTTTAAAGGTCTCAAGAGGATAAACATCGTAAGGGCAAATATAAAATTTGCCGAGATGATTGGCTGTAGGAATAATGTCACCAAAAAATACCAGCGTTCCCCCCCCTGAAGAAACCTTCACTATCTGATGGGCTTTTGTATGGCCTCCGGTAATTTCCACTGACACACCTTCGCATATGTTTTCAGCACCTGTCAGAAAATTAACTCTTTCCATTACGGGTAAAATATTTTCATCATTGTAACTTTTCTTTGTAAGTCCGCATTTTGAAACGGCGTCATCCCACTCAGTTTTCTGAATATGGAATGCCGCATTTCTAAAGGTGGGACTGTACCCTGTATGGTCAAAGTGGAGGTGGGTAAGAATAACATCGGTAATTTCAT
>JAGLRQ010000107.1 GCA_023136205.1 Candidatus Auribacterota bacterium | reverse complement strand
GCGGAGGGGCCCCGCAACATCGCGGTAAACTCATCTAAATATGGTGCCAGGGTAATCCATATAAGCACCGATTATATATTTGATGGGCAAAAGGGCACTCCCTACACCGAAACAGATACCCCTTCACCGATTAGTGTGTACGGTTTAAGCAAGCTCAAGGGTGAAAAAAATGTGATGGCACATGCAAAAGACAGCCTGATAGTCAGAACTTCATGGCTTTACGGCCCCTCCGGTAAAAATTTTGTTTCTACATTAGCCGACATCCCCCAAAATGAGTCTGTTTTAAAAGTAGTGAGTGATCAAAAAGGAAAGCCTACTTATACATATGATCTCGCGGAAGCTATTTTGAACGCGGTTGAAAAACAGCTTAAAGGCGTTGTTAATATCTGCAACAGCGGGGAATGTTCATGGTATGAGTTTGCTATTGCGATATTTAATCTGCTGGGAAGAAAGATTAGTGTTAACCCTGCTTCATCCGAAGAATATAAAAGGCCGGCTGCCAGGCCCCGCTATTCAGTTTTTTCGCTTGAAAAATATGAACGGGAAACCGGACGCAGAACACGCCATTGGAAAGAAGCGCTGGGGGAATATATAGAAAAATATTTATGAAGATATTCATTATAACCGGCATTTACCCTCCGGATATCGGGGGTCCCGCACAACATTGTTGCAGGCTTAAAAAGGAATTGGAGTCAAGGGGGAACAGGGTATCCGTTTTTACATATGGCAAACAGCTGTCTGATGATAATGAAAACGGAGTAACGCGCGTTTCGAGAAGCAGCAATTGGCTGTTGAGGCAGATTAAGGCTGTCTGGGCAATTATTAAGGCCGGAACGAAGAGTGATATCATATATATAAATGGTCTTGATTTACCAGTGTTCCTTGCGAGTTTTTTTCTAAAGAAACAAAAAAAAATAATGCGGATAGTCAGAGATTTTGCGTGGGAATACGGACAGAGAAACTTTGGCCTTAAAAGTTCTGTTGTTGATTTTCAGCATGAGAAAAAACGGTGGCTGCTGGCTGTTTTAAGAAAAATCCAGGTTCTTTCTGCCGGCAAGATGGACAGGATTATTGTTCCGAGCAATTACCTGAAAAAGATAGTTTCAGGGTGGGGGATAAAAAAAGCGGATGTCTATGTTATAAAAAGCGGTTACAAACCGCCTGAGAAAATTAGCAATGTAAAATCATTGGGGAAAAAGGGATATATCCTTTTAACGGCGGGAAGGCTGGTGTCACTGAAAAGGTTTGATCTGTTGATAAAAATGCTCTCCCAGCTTCCTGAGAATTATAACCTGGCAATAATCGGCGAAGGGCCTCAGAAAGAATACCTTCAGAATCTCATAACAGATTATGGTTTGAGGGAAAGAATAATATTTCTCGGCTCCGTGGAGGAGAATAATGTTTTTGAATATATGAAGTCGTCCGATTGTTTCCTGTTAAACAGTATTACCGAGGGGCTGTCGCATGTTTTAATAGAAGCTCAGTTTGCCGGGCTTCCCTCGGTTGCAACTGATGTTGGAGGCAACAGGGAAATTATCGAAAACGGCTTTAACGGTTTTTTGGTGAAAGCTGATAAATACGAGGATTTTAAAGAAAGCATATTAAAAATTTGTGAGGATGCTTCTCTTAAGCAGGAGATGAAAGAAAATTGTATTAGCAAATCGTCGAATTTTTCCTGGGATGATTATCTTAAAAATCTTTTAAGTTTATTTGAAAGCTGATTTTAGAGATGGATAAAAAAACAAAAGTATTGTTTATCGGCGGGGCACGTTACTCAAAACCCCTGAATCAAACTAACGCGAAAAAAGTAAAGGCCCTCTCGCAAAAGCTGGATATGACATTTATCAGCCTTCATAATGGAAAAGGGAAGCTTCATTTTAATGAAAATGCCGATTTTTACCTGATTTCTTCAAGAGTTCCAAATTATCTCAGGCAGGCGTATTTTTTAATCTATGCCTTTTTAAAGGGAATTCTGCTGGTTGGAAGAAAAGATATATCTATTATTGTATGTCAATCTCCGTTTGAGGGAATTGCCGGCACTTTTATTAAAATACTGCAACCAAGAATCAAATTAATTATTGAAATTCATGGAGAATGGGATAAAGCGCCGGTTGTCTATAAAAGGATTGGCAGTGGATTCAAATGGATAACTGATTTGATGGGGAAATGGGCATTAAACAAAAGTGATGCAATTAGAATTATTTCAAAAGAAATTGAAAAAGTTGTTGGCGAATTTCAAAAACCTAAATTTATTTTTCCGACATATACTGACATCGAAATATTTTTTGATTCTAAGGAAAAAGAAATTATACAAAACCGTTTTATCTTTGTAGGACAGATTATCCATTTGAAGGGAATTGATACATTAATTGACGCTGTTTCCATTGCAAAAGAAAAACATACCAAACTGGAGGTTTTAATAATCGGCAGTGGCGAAGAGAAAGGAATGTTTGCTAATCGAGTAAAAACCCTTAAATTAGATAATGAGTTTATATTTTTGGGCAACAAAACTCAGGGAGAAATTGCAGATTTTATACATAGTTCAATTGCATTGATATTACCTTCAATCACTGAAGGCCTTCCGAGGGTAATCCTTGAAGCATTTGCCTGTTCAAGGCCCGCAATAGCAAGTTGTGTCGGAGGAATTCCCGAATTAATTATTGATGGAGAAACAGGGCTGCTAATTCAGCCTGCAGATCCAGAATCATTGGCAGAAAAAATATTATTTGCTTTCAACAATAAGGGAAAAATGAAAATTATGGGTTTAAACGGAAAAAACTTTGTTGAAGAAAATTTCAGCACAATAAAATTCGCAGAAAATTATTTTCAAATGATTGAAAAAACACTCGGTCAAAAAATCGGATAAGAGTGCTCGATGAAAGACAAAAAATTAAATATTTTAATCGTTACTCAGGTTGTAGACGAAAATGACTGGCTCCTTGGATTTTTTACGAAATGGTTAGCGGAATTTTCATCTTTTTTTAAAGAGGTTTTCGTGTGTACACTGAGAGCAGGAAATTATGATTTGCCGGAAAATGTAAAAATTATTGAAATTAAGAAAAAAAATAATCCAGGAAAAACAAACATCCTTAAGATATTATATTCAACTGTTTTTAAAATAAAAAAAGAAAAGGGAATAGACTGCATATTTATTCACATGTGCCCTGTATATGCACTGGTTTTGGTCCCTTTTAAAGTGTTATTCAAGATTCCCATTGTTATATGGTATATTCACTGTAAAGCAACTTTGAAATTGAGAATAGCACACTTGATTTGTAATAAGATAATTACAGCATCAAGACAGAGTTTCCCGTTAAAATCAAAGAAAATAGTTGTTGCCGGACACGGGATAGACACTGCCACATTTGATCTAAAAAATTATGGCAAGCAGGATAAAATTATAAAAATACTTTCAGCAGGTAGAATAGCTCCGGTTAAAAGACTTGAGGTTCTTATAGAAGCATTAAAAAAACTTAAGGACAGTGGAAAAGTTAAATTCAAATGTATAATTGCTGGGGATGTTTTAATAAACAAACATCGTGATTATTGTGAGAGATTAAAAAGAATGATAAAAAATTGCGGTCTTACTGATATGGTAAAGTTTATTGGACCTGTATTGCATCAGAAAATTGGTTCATTATATAAATCATGTGATGTCTTGGTAAGCTTGACTGACGTCGGTAGTTATGATAAAGCTGTGTTGGAAGCAATGAGCAGTGGGCTCCTGATAATTACTAATAACGGGGCTTTAAAAAAGTTACTTATGAGTAACCTTGAGGATTGTTTCATCAATGAAAACAGTCCTCATAAACTTGTCCAAAGGATAGAGAAGTTTTCTGCGATGCCGGCTGACAAAAAAAATGCTTTAGGATTGCATTTGAGAAATATTGTTGTTGAGCAGCATAAACTGGAAAATTGTGTTTCCAATATATATACTGCGCTCGAGAGTTGCATTAAAAAGTGAAAGAGGAATGATATGGATATAAGAGACCTTAATCCGTCCTATATAGGACAACGACCAGACATAGAAAGGTTGGTTTCCCCCAATGCCAAAACCATCCTTGATATAGGATGTAGTACTGGCACCCTGGGCGCGGCAATCAAAGCAAGAACGGGCGCACGAGTTTTTGGAATTGAACTGTCACAAGAAATGGCGCATGTTGCCTCTGATCGGTTGGACAAGGTTTTCGTGGGTGATGCTGCAGAAATAATACTTCAAGGTAAAATGCAGGATTTTAGATTTGATACAATAATTTTCGCTGATATATTAGAGCACTTAATCGATCCTTGGTCTGTCTTGAGGGGAGCAGCGAGATATCTGGAAAACGACGGCACAATAATCGCATCAATCCCTAACGTTAGACATTTAGATACGATTTTTAATCTGGTGTTTAAAGGGAATTGGCCATACAGGGAGAGGGGCATTCACGACCAAACACACCTCAGATTCTTTACTAAAAGAAACATAATGGAATTATTTGATAGCGCAGATTTATCAATCGACACAATCAAAACAAATTACAGGTTTATAGAAAGAGGCCATAGACTGAATCGTTTTGCCAAGTTTCTTGCGATTCCCGGCATGAGGAACTTTCTTGCTTTTCAGTACTTGATACGAGCACAGCGTTGTACCTAACCGCTATTCCGTTGCGCTGCATAGCGAGGGAGAGATTATGCGCATAGTTTTTTCCTGGGGAATCGACTGTAAATTTTGCGATTTGGAAAATTCGAGTTTCATTAGGGAATGTAAGGGATGATGAAAATCTGTTACTTTGGAGCATATAATAGAGAGTATGCCCGTAATGCCGTTTTGAGGAAAGGCCTACAAGCCAATGATGTTGAGGTGGTCGAGTGCAACCTTTCTCCTCAACTGAAGAGTTACCAGAGATATCCTCTATTACTCAGGCAGTATCTGAGGGTTTTTAGAGGATGTAAAGCCGTCATCGTGGCAGAATGTAATCAAACAATCCTCCCTTTGGCCTATCTTTTGGCTAAGCTTACCAAGAAACCATTGGTCTTTGACCCCTTTACCTCTCTTTATGACACAAATGTCTTTGATAGAAGATTAGTCAAGGAGAATTCTCTTAGAGCAAGGTACTACTTCTGGTTTGATAAATTTTCAATGAATTTAGCTGACCTTGTTCTGGCTGATACCAATCAGCATCTGGATTATTTCTGTCGTGAGTTTAAGATTAAAATAACCAAGTTAAGGAAAGTCTTTGTCGGGGCAGATAATGACCTCTTCTTCCCCCAACCCCTCAAGAGAGCAAACTCCCGTTTTTTAGTCCTCTTCTGGGGAACCTACATCCCTTTGCATGGGATTCAATATATTATTGAGGCCGCCAAAATATTAGAAAAAGAATCCAAGATTAGGTTCGAGTTGGTGGGCAAGGGACAAACCTGGCAAGAGATGCGGGATTTGGCCAGCAGGATAAAGGTAGACAACCTCATATTTCAGGATTCCGTCCCTCCAGCAGTTCTCCCCTCTCTGGTGGCTAAAGCGGACCTCTGTTTAGGGATATTTGGCAGGACAAAAAAGACAGAGAAGGTGATTCCTAACAAGGTCTACCAAGCCTTAGCGGCGAAAAAACCTGTCATCACCGCTGATACTCCAGCTATTAGAGAAATCTTTGTAGACAACGAACATCTGAAATTGTGTCGGAGAGCTGATCCTGAGTCTTTGGCCTCAGCCATATTAGAGCTGAAGAATAATCAAGAGCTAAGGGAGAGGATAGCCGAGAATGGTTATCGATTGGCCATAAAGAAGTTTACACCTCAGGCCTTAGGAAGGCATCTTAAGGGTCTCCTTGAGGAGATAATTTAGGTATTTATAGGAAAGAACATAGAATGGGTATATCTGTTAATAACGATAAAGATTCTTCAAAGTCTATTCTTGAAAAAATCTACAAATCGCATCATTTAGCCAGAAAAAGATATGGTTACCTGTATTGTCAAGGCAAACGAGGTAATTATTTAAAAGATTGGATTGGGAAGGGGAAAAAAGTTTTAGATTTGGGCTGTAGGGATGGGGAATTAACAAAATATTTTGTTAATGGGAATGAGGTAATCGGAGCGGATGTTGATAGTGCTGCATTGAATATAGCCAGGGAAAAACTTGGAATAAAAACTCTTTGGCTTGATTTAAATACAGAGTTTCCTTTTGAGAGAGAATCACTTGATGTGATTGTAGCCTGTGAAATAGTTGAACATATTTATTATGCAGAGCCTTTTATAAAAAAAATTTTTGAAGTACTTAAGCATGGTGGTTTGTTTTTAGGTTCTGTACCAAATAGCTTTCGTGTTTTTAATAGAATAAAATTTTTGTTTGGGAAAGAATTTGAGCCAGATCCAACTCACATGAAAATGTTTTCTTATTTACAATTGGAAAATTTATTATCAAATTTTTTTGTTGATGTTCAAATATTACCTTTAACGGGAAGAATATTGCCATTCCTGAAAGTATCAGAAAAAACACCTCATACACTAAATCGGTTATTTGCAAGAGATTTATTATGGAAGGCTGTAAAAAAATAAAAAACGGAAAAAATACAAGGTTTATTTTTAGTTTTAGAGAAGGATTAAATGTTAAGAAATCCAATAAATTCAATATTAGATTTGCTTGAAAGATTAACAAAGGTCAATGTAAGGTATTTTTTTAAAAACACGCTGCTTATGTTGCTTCCTTTGTTTGTTAATTCTTTTGCAAAACTGACCCAAAATATTGCTTTCGCCCGTTTTTCCACAGAGAACATTTTTGGCCAGTTTGCATTTATTATGTCGGTATTGGCAATTTTAACCATGGCAAGCCTTCCCGGTTTAAAAATAGCTACCGTTAATTCAATTGCAATTGGGAATATCGGTTCCTTTAGACGGCTAAGTTTTGTAAAAGTTAAATATTCTTTTTTGGGAATGGCTGGTTGTTTTATTGTTGCTTTATATTATTATTTTATTGCGAGCCAACCCATCCTGTCTTCTTCATTTGTGATCGCTGGAATATTTTTTGTCCCGTATTGCGGATATAATCTCTGGACAGCATTCTATATTGGGAACAAGAAATTTGGGATTTATGCTTCTTTAATTTCTGCTATATCAATATTATCAATTGTCTTTATATTGATTAGTATCTTTAGAAAGGCTTCTTTGCCAATTATAATTTTGGCAGCGTTATTAGCCCATGTTATTTTTAATTTAGTTATTACGTCTTCTATTTTGAGAAAACTTCCCGAAAAAAAACATGATATAAGAGATGGCGTTAAATTCTCTAAGCACATTACCTTTATAGGAGCAATAGGCATATTGTTTGTTAATCTTGATAAAATAATAGTGGGCGCTTTTCTTGGTTTTCAGGCTTTAGCTATTTACCAGGTAGCATATTCCTTTCAAAATCAGTTAAAGAGCCTGCTTATGATAGAAACGAGTTTGATTTTCCCAAAGCTCTCGGAATTAGAAAGAGAGAAAGCTTTTTTAAAAGTGAAAAATAAATTTTTGTTGATAACGATTCTATCTGTTTCACTTGGAGTAATCGGTTTTTTAGTTGCAAGGCCCCTTATTCTGTTGTTTTTTTCAAAAACATATGAAAGTTCGATAGTTTATTCTCAACTATTGATACTGCTTATGTCCTTTGGATTTCCATCACAGATTATTAAAACATTGTTTGAATCTCAGAACTATATCAAGGGATTATATTTATTAAATGTTCTTTTTCCCACAATAGCTATACTTCTTATGATACCACTAATATATTATTTCGGAATAGCAGGAGCTGTAATTGCTAATGGAGTATACTGGATAGGCTCGTATTTTACTTCTTACTATCTTGTGTTTGTTAAAAAAGATTTTGTTTTTATGTGATTTTGGTTCATAAAAGTCTATGTACATATAAAACTGGAGCTAGGTTAGAAATGCATTCGGTGTTTTACCATAATAAAGATCGTTCACATTATAAACAGTTTTGATGTAGGCGGCAATGAAAAACTGCTGGAGTTGCTTGTCGATAAAATCAACAAAGATAAGTTTAAACAGGAAGTAATATTCCTTGACCGGGGTTATAGGATAAGCGCACTTCCCTGAAAGATTTTGCGGAGAGGAAAAATGTTTAAGAAGGGGAAAAAGGTAATTTTGATAAGAGCCGGCGGTTCACACGGACGCTTGCCTCATGCACTACTGTCTCTTGCCACAAATTTGGATAACGAGGTTTTAATCTTAGACGAAGCTACGCCAGGTTTGGTATGGAGGAAGCATAGGGATGAAATCAAAAATGCAATCTGTGTGGGGATTAGCACTATTACAGGCACATATATAAAGTCTTCTTTAGAAGTAGCCCAAGTGATTCGATCTATCAATCCCGGTGTTCCTCTTATATGGGGCGGGTGGCATCCTTCTTTAAAGCCTGAACAGACATTAGAGAATGAGTATGTAGATAAAGTTATTGTGGGACAGGGTGAACAGGCTTTTTGTGATATAGTCGAAAGCCTTAAAAATGGGAAAAAGACAGACGATATAATTGCTTATGAATATATAGACAAAAGCAAGTTTCCTGTTTACAACTTTGATCTGATTAGAAATATGGAAAGATATATTATTCCTTATGTGAGCCCGCGCACAATCTCTTTATATACACAACAGGGTTGTCCGTTTGGCTGCAAGTTTTGTGCCATTAATTCGGTTTATGGCAGGAAATACAGCGGATGGTGCATTGAAAGCGTTGTAGATCTTATTGATTATAGTGTGGGAAGATATTTTATTGATGGTGTGCATTTTGACGATGACAACTTTTTTATAGGAAAGAAGAGGGCATTAGAATTTGCCAACCAATTGCTTAGAAGTAATATTAAAATAAATTGGTCTTCAGATACAAGGATAGATGTACTTTGTAATCTTGAGACAGAAGAGTGGGAAATGCTGGATAGGTCAGGCTGTAAACGACTCTTGGTAGGGGCTGAATCCGGCGCTCAAGCAACATTGGATAGATTAAATAAAGGAATTACGCCGGAGATGATATTGGAATTTGGCAATCTCTGCCATAGGTTTAATATAATACCTTCTTTTTCAATGATGGTGGGGGTCCCAGGCGAAACACAGGAAGATATTGAAGAAACCTTCAAACTGATAGATACTTTTAGGGAAAAGATTCCCGCAAGTGAATTACTGCTCTTTCTCTATACGCCCTATCCCGGCACTCCTTTATTTGATTTATCGCTAAAGATGGGCTTTGAGGAACCTGGCTCACTTAAAGATTGGGGTGAGTTCTATCTGGATGTTCCTACAGTTCCCTGGATAGATGATAAGCTGATAGAACGCATTAGGAAATATAAGAAAATGTTCGCTAGATCTCGGGATATTAGCCTGAAAAACAAAAGGAGGTTTAGAATCAAGCCACTGCTATATATTCACAAAATACAAAAATTAGTTTCAAAATTTAGTAAAGTAGAAAATAAGAGAGAAGCATTACTGCGATATTCGAAAAAGAAATTTTTTAAAACGAAGTGAGAATTATGGAACTTTATGATTTCAATCCATCTTGTGTTGGCAAGCGAAGCGATATTCGAAATTTACTCCCTACCAATGCGGAAAAGATTTTTGATGTAGGTTGTAGCGCTGGAGCTCTTGGAGAACAGATCAAGCTGGAAAAGAAGGCAGACATCACAGGCATTGAATTGTTGCCAAGAAAATAAAGAAAAATTATGAAGATTATTCATGTTATAAACAGTTTTGATATTGGCGGTAATGAAAAGTTGCTGGAACTCCTCATTGATAAAATTAACAGAGATAAGTTTAAACAGGAAGTAATATTCCTTGATAGAAGAAAAGATAAGAGCACCTATCTAAAGGATTTTGCAGAGAGAAAGGGGCTCAAATGTTATGTAATTGCCATGAAGGGCAATTATGATATATCAGTGCTTCCTAAATTAAAAAATATTATTGAAACCTCAAAACCCGATGTTGTGCATACCCATCTTGTCCTTTCCCAGATTTATGGCAGGATTGCTGCGAAATTGGCTAATGCTGGAAAAATAATATCCTCAGAGCAAAACAGATATGATTTTAAACAAAGACTGCCTTACAGATTATTGGAGAAAACACTCTCCGGCAGCACTACTAAAATTGTAGCGGCTTCAAACGGTGTTAAAGAATTTCTTGTGGAAAATATTGGGCTCGCGGAAGGTAAAGTCGATGTGATCCATAATTGTGTTAAAGTTGAAAGTTTTACTGATTCCGGCATAAACACAGCAAATTACAGAAAATTACTGGGTGTTGAAAGCAATATTGTAATTGGCGCATTGGGGCACCTTCACGAACAAAAAGGCCATAAATACCTAATTGAGGCCGCATGCGAGGTGATAAAATATCGCCCTGACGCGGTTTTCCTGGTAGGGGGGTCGGGCCCGCTCAAAAAGAAACTTCAGTTGAGGATTAAAAACGCAGGGCTTGAAAAGAAGTTCCGCCTCCTGGGTTTTGTTAAGAATGTTAAATCCTTTTTACACAGCCTGGATATTTTTGTAATGCCTTCTCTGTGGGAAGGATTTGGGATTTCTGCTGCTGAAGCGATGGCATGCGGGAAACCGGTTATAGCATCAAAGATTGATGGCTTGAGTGATATTGTAGATGATAGTGAAACCGGATTCCTGATTGAACCCGCAAACTCCATAGAACTGGCAGATAAAATCATCAGGTTGTGCAGGGATCCTGCTGAAAGAACTGCTATGGGAGATCTCGCGGGGGAGAGGGTAAAAAGGTTCTCATGGGAGCACATTATCCCAAAATTTGAGGAACTCTATCTTGAAAAAACCTAAAATAGCTCATATAATCACGCGCCTTATCATAGGCGGGGCGCAGGAGAATACCTTTTACACAGTCGAAGGATTAATGAAAAAAGGATACGATGTTACCCTTATTACCGGGCCTGCTGTGGGCCCTGAAGGAACGCTGTTTGTTGAAGCTGAAAAAGCCTCGGTAAAAATCATTCTTATACCTTCAATGAAAAGGGCTGTAAACCCTTTTCTGGATACAATCGCTTTCTTTAAGCTTCTGAATATTTTCAAGCGTGAAAAATACGATATAGTTCATACTCACAGTTCAAAAGCGGGAATACTCGCAAGAATTGCCGCAAAACTTGCAGGGGTAAGACTTGTCATTCATACTATACACGGGCTTCCATATCATAAATATCAAAGCAAATTATCCAATATTTTCTATAAATCCTGTGAGAGATTTGTTGACAGGTTTACTGATTACTTTATTACTGTTTCGGAGGCAATGACCGAACAATCCATTGCAGCCAGAGTCTCAAAAAGGGAACTATACAGGGTTATCAGAAGCGGGTTTGATCTTAATAGTTATTTTAACTCCGGAGGCGGTGAAAAACAGTTACGTAAGGCTTTGAAAATACCCATAGATGCTGTCGTAATATGCAAAATAGCAAGGCTCTTTGAGCTTAAAGGGCACGAATATGTATTTGACGCTTTTGCAAAACTGGCAAGACGGCACAAAAATATCTACCTTCTGCTGGTCGGAGACGGAATTTTGAAAGATAGGTTTGTTAACATGGCGAAGAACTTAGGCATTTCGGATAAAATAATTTTTGCGGGGCTTGTACATCCATCTAAAATACCTGAGTACATAAGAGCCTCTGATATTATTGTGCATGTTTCGTTAAGGGAAGGCCTGGCAAAAGTTATACCGCAGTCATTCGCGTGTAAAAAACCTATCGTGTCGTTTGATGTGGATGGCGCGCGGGAAGTTGTGAAAAATGATATAACCGGCTGCCTTGTTCGGCCGAAAGATTCAAATGGTTTATATAAGGCGCTTGAAAAACTTGTTGAAAATAAAAAATTATGTGAAAGAATGGGAGAACAGGGGAAAAAATTAATTATACCTTATTTTGATAAGAATTACATGGTGGACGAGATAGAGAAACTGTATATGGAGTTATTATGCCGATAAAAGAACTGTTTGCGCTGTTTGCGGTTTCAGGATTTACCTGCATCATACTTACTTTATTGTTTAGATCCCTTGCTATAAAAACCGGGTTTGTCAATATTCATTCTTTTAAAAAACTCAGCACGGATAAAGTCCCTCTTATGGGCGGCGCAGCAATTTACCTGTCAGTTTTGCTTGTTACCGCGGGTTGTATAATCTTTGTCCTGTTAAACTCGAAGTTCAACTTTATACCTTCTTTAAACACTTATTTTATCCCGAACCTGCCGGGAATGTTAAAAAAACTCAAACTGCTTGCGGCTATCTTTGGGGGAGGCCTTATAATTGTTATCGGAGGTTTGTATGATGACAAATATAATATAAAACCTTCTTCCAAAATAATCCTGCAGCTGGTAGCTGCTTCCGTGCCGATTATATTTGGGGTAAGGCTCAGCCTTTTTCTAGGAAATACTTTTTATTCATATCTCGTTACATACTTCTGGTTTTTACTGGTTATAAACTCATTTAATCTTCTTGACAATGCTGATGGTTTATCCGCCGGGGTTGCATTGGTTTCAGCTTTAACGTTCATATTTATTTCAGTAAGGATGGGGGAGCTCTTTATTTCATCAATGCTGTTTATATTCGCGGGATGTATTCTGGGGTTTCTCATGTTTAATTTTAACCCTGCTTCAATATTCATGGGTGACGCGGGAAGCATGTTTCTCGGATATATGCTGGCTGTCTTTACAATCCTGGGCACATATTACACTCAGGAAAGCTATACCTTGTTTCCAATACTAATGCCGATTCTTGTCCTGGCGGTTCCGTTATACGATACGGTAACTGTTATCGCTGTACGCATTTATAAAGGCGTTTCAATTTTCGCACCTGATAAGAACCACTTTTCTCACAGGCTGATGCGCCTCGGGCTTTCGTACAAAACAGCGATAACGTTTATTTATATAATCTGCCTTTGTACGGGTATAGCGGCCATAGTTCTTCCGGAAGTTGACAATACTTGTTCGGCACTTTTGATAATGTCTCAGGTTATTCTAATTCTTTTTATAATATCAATCCTGGAATATTTCGGTTCAAAAAATGGTAAGCAATAAAATTACCGAAAAAAGAATCAATCCTTTCTTTACCTTTCGGCCTCAGAAAGTTTTGGCTCTTTCAATTTGTATTTCAATTGCCGCGGCGGTATTTTTAAGGTTGTTTGTAAGCGGCATAGTCTTTCCGCGGTATAATCACGCCTTTTTTATAGGATGGTTTTGTATATTGATTCTGGTATTTTTTGAATCAATAACCAGAAAAACAGATTTCTATGTTGACCTTCCCGCTATATTCCTTCTTGGATTTCTAGTCATCGCGCTTATATCAAAACATTTTTCTATAGTACCTTGGAAAGCAAGATCGCTGATGGTAAACCTTGTAACATGGATAATAATTTACCTTTCGATTTCAAATTTTTTCAGAGGTGAAAGAAAAATCGAGAACATCCTCTATGTCCTTATGACCGCGGCAGTTCTCGTAGCCCTCTATGGGCTCTATCAGTATTTCTTTGGGCTTCAGGAAACAAGAGATTGGCTTGTAGAAACCGGGCAAATAAAACACATGCCCGAAAAATTAATTTCAAGGCTCTCGGGTAACAGAACCTTTTCATTTTTTATCTACCCCAACGCGCTGGCGGGTTTCTTTGTATTGACCATCCCTGTTATTATTTCATTGACCCTCAAATCAATCATAAACCGCAAGATTGCCCGGTACTGTTATTTTATTTGTGTTTCTGCCTGCATTACCCTTGGATTTTTAATTTTTGTAAAAAACACACTGTTATTCTTTCCTGCCTTGGGAGGTATTATCCTTTCACCGCTGCTATGCCTGGTTTCCTTCTACCTGACATTTTCAAAAGGGGGATTAGTTGCTTTTGCAGCGGTAATTCTGTTTTTCATATCATTCTCGCTGTTGTTTTTGAAAGACAAGAAAATAAAACTATTTTCTTTTGTTTCCGCGATAATTATTATCCTTTTGATTACGTTTTTTTCAATTGGCCTCTATAAAGTTAAAGGTGATAAATTAGGATCACCAGTTGCTTCCGCTCTTGCCAGAATCAATTACTGGCCTCCCGGAATAAAAATGCTCGAAGAAAGCCCGTTGATCGGGGTTGGCCCGGGAGCCTTCGGGTCAATTTACCCACGTTACAAACTGCCTCACGGCGAGGAAACCCAGATGGCTCACAACGATTATCTCCAGATTCTCGCGGAAACAGGCCTTCTGGGGTTTTGTTTTTATATAGGCTGTATATTAACAATATTTTTATCTATGGCAAGGAAGATAAAGTGCTCTGATCTGCGTGATGGTGAAAACATACTTTTGTTTGCAATTTTTATTGGGTTCTTTGGAATCCTTGTACACAGCTTTTTCGAATTTGTTCTCTACGTCCCGGGTATCAGCTCAACAATGTTTTTCTTCGCGGCTATAGTCCTCGCGAAATCAAAAGTTCCGTCTGTCAGGTTCCCCGTAGAGAGAAAATGGTATGTGAGCGGAGTAATAATCCTCGCGATCCTTATAGGCTTTGCCCTGTGCTATAGATATTCAAAAGCTATTGTAGACTCGGATGAGTTATATAAACAGGCAATTGCAGTGGTACAGGAAAAGAAATTATCTGCCGGTTTAAAACTTATTAACAGGGCTATTGATGTAGACCCAGACAACCCTCAGTTGTGGCATTTCAGAGGTGTTGTTTCTGAAGAGCTGCGCAATTACGAGAAAGCACTGGTAAGCTACAAAAAAGCTTCAGAACTTGAACCAAGCATGGCTTTTTATCATTTTCTGGTGGCAAAGGGTATCAAAAATCAATATGCAGACGCGGGGCAGTCCATCCCGATGTATGAGATTGAAAAAGAACTTAAAATAGCCGTTGAAGCCTATCCGACCAAGGGATTTTATTATCTACAACTGGGACTGTTTTATGATATGCTGGACAGAAGTCAGGAAGCCATTGCTAACCTCAATAAAGCGCTTGAATTTGATCCGGAACTCAAAGAGGCAAGAGAGGCAATTAGAAGAGTAAAATTAAAAAAGAAAAAATTGGACGCAGACTGATAGTCCTCAGCGATTTGTTTTGCGAAGCGAAACAGCAGGGGATTAGCGCAGATAAAATATGAAATACTACATACTAAATACAAGATATAGGAGAGCTTATAAATGAAAATTCTTGTAATAAACGGGCCTAACCTGAATCTTCTCGGACAAAGAGAAGTAGATATCTACGGGGAAAAAACGCTGAAAGATATAACTAAAAGAATGGAAGAAACTGCCAGGGGGAAAAATGTTGGCCTGTCATTTTTTCAGTCAAACCATGAAGGTGAAATAGTTGATATAATAGGGAAATCGGAAAAAGAATATGATGCCATCGTGATTAATCCCGCGGCTTATACCCATACAAGTGTCGCTATCAGAGATGCAATCAGCTCGATCAGGATACCTGTAGTGGAAGTTCATATGTCAAATATTTATAAAAGAGAAGAGTTTCGGCATAAATCCATCACAGCTCCCTCAGTTGAAGGCCAGATTTCAGGTTTCGGGGAGTATAGCTATATCCTTGGACTTCTTGCCGCGATAAATATTATTAAAAAGTGAAGCCCACCATAAAAAAAATGCTAAAAATTTCCGAAACAAGTGCGTTTCTTGTTTCCAGTCTGACTAATATCAGGTATCTATGCGGGTTCAACGGCACAAGTGCCGTAATTCTATACCATAAGCTTTACTCAAAACCGTTCTTTATTACAGATTCCAGATATACATTAATTGCGCGAAGGAATATAAAGGGCTTTAAAATCCTTGAAACAGATGATGTTTCAGGAACAATCTCACTCCTGTGTAAAAATTTAAAAAGGGCAACACTTGGTTACAACGGAAAAAATCTTACCTGTTCGTCTCTGTCAGCTTACCGGAAGAAAATAAAAAACTTGTGCTTCAAGGATTGCGGGGATATTATTGCAGAGTTCAGGGCGGTTAAAACAGCAGAAGAAATTAAAAAAATAAGAAAAGCAGTTACAATAGCAGATGACATTTTCCTCCACATCCGCAGGTTTATTAAACCCGGTCTAACGGAAAAAGAAATTAAAAACAGGATTGATAACCTGATATACAGGTCACAGGCTGAAAACGCGTCTTTCCCTGTTATTGTCGCAAGCGGCCCGAATTCAGCAATGCCCCATTATTATGAAAGTAAAAGAAAAGTTCTTGAAAACGATATTATTCTCATCGATATGGGTGTTGTTTATAAAGGGTACAGTTCTGACTTGACAAGGGTTGTCTTCACGGGTAAGATAAAACCTCTTTTTAGAAACGT
>JAGLRQ010000106.1 GCA_023136205.1 Candidatus Auribacterota bacterium | reverse complement strand
CTTAAAAAAGGCCTTATGACCACTATTCATGCTTATACTAATGACCAGAGTATTCTCGACTTGCCCCATTCTGACCTCAGAAGAGCGCGCGCGGCAGCCCTTAGTATTATTCCAACTACAACAGGCGCGGCAAAAGCGGTTGGAAAGGTCCTTCCTGAACTTGATGGGAAACTTGACGGTATGGCAATGAGAGTTCCTGTGATGGATGGTTCGGTTGTTGACCTTGTCGCTGAACTTGAAAAGAATGTGACCGTGGAAGAAGTTAATTCCGCGATGAAGAAAGCCGCTGAGGGAGAGCTTAAAGGTGTTCTTGAATATGAGGAAAACCCGATAGTTTCAGTCGATGTTATTGGTAATCCCGCGGCATCAATCTTTGATTCTCTGGCAACAATGGTAATAGACGGGAATACGGTGAAGGTTGTTTCCTGGTATGATAACGAATGGGGTTATTCCAACAAGTGCGTTGAACTTCTTAACTTGATGTCGAAATAAGGTGGTGTTTTTGTGGCAAAACTTTTTATTGAAGACCTTGAACTAAAAGGGAAAAGAGTTCTTATCAGGGTTGATTTTAATATTCCTCTTGATGAGAATCAAAATATAACTGATGATACAAGGATTAAATCCGCTCTTCCGACAATAAAATATGTAGTTGAGCATGGAGGGAAAGCAATCCTTATGTCGCATCTTGGAAGGCCTAAAGGCCAGGCTAATTCCAAGTACAGCCTTGCGGTTGCGGCTCCGCGTCTTTCCAAACTAATTGGAAAGAAGGTTGTGTTTGTGGATGACTGCATAGGCCAAAAGGTTAAAAACGCGGTAACTCGGATGAATGATGGAGATATCTTACTCTTAGAGAATTTAAGGTTTTATCCCGGAGAAGAAAAAGGGGACGATGCCTTTGCCGGAGAACTTGCTTCATTGGGAGATGTATATATAGATGATGCTTTTGGAACAGCTCACAGGGCGCATGCTTCAATGGTTGGTGTGACAAAGTTTATTGACAGGTGCGCCGCGGGGTATCTCCTTAAAAAGGAAATTGAATATCTGGGCCGGGCTGTAAGGGACCCTAAAAGGCCTTTTGTTGCCATTATGGGGGGAGCAAAGGTCTCGGATAAGATTAAAGTTATTGAAAGCCTTATAGAAAAGGTTGACGCGGTCCTTATTGGAGGTGCTATGGCGTATACCTTTCTTAAGGTGAAAGGTATTCCCGTAGGAAGTTCAAGGGTTGAGGAGATAATTGAGGATAAAAAGGGAAACAAAATAAATGTTCCGGAACTGGTTAACAGTATACTGAAAAAAGCGTCTTTGACAAAAGTTGATATTTTACTGCCCATTGATCATATTGAAGGTGATAAATTTGCCGAGGACGCGAATGTAAAGGTTGTAGGACAGTCTGGTATAGAGAATGGCTGGATGGGCCTGGATATAGCTGACGGAACAATAAAATTGTTCTCCGAAAAGATTAAGGAAGCCGGTACTGTAGTCTGGAACGGGCCTATGGGGGTCTTTGAGATGGAACTCTTCGCGAAGGGGACAATGGCTGTAGCGAAGGCATTGGCGGAGTCAGACGCGGTGTCAATAGTTGGCGGCGGTGACTCTGTAGCCGCGATAAACAAAAGCGGACTTGCGGGAAAAATTACCCATATTTCAACCGGGGGAGGAGCATCTCTCGAATATCTCGAAGGGAAAGAGTTGCCGGGTATTTCTGCTCTGAGTGATAAATGAAAACCAAATACTAAATACTATATACTAAATACGAGGTACTATAATATGCGTACGCCTATAATCGCGGGAAATTGGAAGATGAATAAAACAATTTCGGAGGCGGTTTCTTTTGCTTCTGAATTAAAAGACAGGGTTGCCGGAGTTAAAAATGTGGATATTGTAATTTGTCCGCCTTTTACCGCTCTGGCGAAAATTGCGGATGCTTTGTCTGGATCCAATATTAAGGTTGGTGCCCAGAATGTTTGCTGGGAAGAGAAAGGGGCATTTACCGGCGAAGTTTCTGTCGCTATGCTGCTTGAAGCAGGCTGTACGTATGTAATTTTAGGGCATTCGGAAAGAAGGGCGATGTTTGGTGATACTAATGAAACCGTAAACAAAAAACTAAAAGCGGCCTTAAGAAATGGCCTTCTTCCGATTGTTTGTGTTGGTGAAACCCTTGAACAGAGAGAAAAGGGTGTTACACAGGATGTTATAAAAGGCCATGTTCAGGGTTCTCTCGCGGGTTTAAGCGAAGAAGAGATGAAGAAAGTGATAATAGCTTATGAACCTGTTTGGGCAATCGGGACCGGGAAAACAGCTACTCGGCAGCAGGCTCAGGAAGTCCATTTATATATAAGAAATCTTTTATCAGGAATGTGCGGAAAAGAGGTTTCTGATGGGGTTTGCATACTGTATGGCGGCAGCGTAAAGCCGGAGAATATCAAGGATTTAATGGCTGAACAGGATATTGATGGCGGCTTGGTAGGCGGTGCCAGCCTTAAACCGGATTCGTTTGAGAAACTTGTAAAATTCAATGAGAGGTAGAGAATGTTTGTTTTTTTAGTAACAATGCATATTTTATTATGTATCGGGATGGTTGTGATCGTTTTACTCCAGGTCGGAAAAGGCCAGGGGCTTGGCGGGCTTTTTGGATCTGGTGGAAGCGGCCAGACTATATTCGGCGCTCATGCGGGAGATGTTTTAACCAAGGCAACAACTTTCATAGCTGTTTTTTGGATGATTTTATGTGTGTCTCTTGCGGTTTTAAGTTCAAGGAGGACCAGTTCACTTGTGTCTGACATTGAAAAAATTGCTCCCGCGGAAACTTCAACTGCGGAACCTTCTACAGAAGGAAAAGACGCTGTGGAAACTTCATCTGCGGAATCTTCTACAGATGCAAGGCCTGCTGTAGAAGCTCCATCTGTGAAATCTTCTAAGGAAGAGAAACCCGCTATAGAAGTTTCAGTCGCGGAATCTTCTGAAGAAGAAAAACCCGTGGAATAAAAATATTGCTGAGAGATATGGGACTTATGAAAAGCGCCACAGTAGAGTGGCGCTTTTTTTTTATTGTAAAAGTAGATTTTAAAAAATACAATAGACTGTGTACTATTCACAAGATAGTGCGTAGCGTAGCGTAGCCTCCCCGGAGGGGACTAAATACTACATACTAAATACTATTATGCTGCTTTTAAATTATGAATATTTTCTCAGTTCAAAATCTTAAAACATATTTTTTTACTTCGGAAGGAACCGCTAAAGCCGTTGACGGAATCAGTTTTGATATAGCGGAAGGAGAAATTCTCTGCCTTGTTGGAGAGTCCGGCTGTGGTAAAAGCGTTACATCTCTTTCAATGCTTAATCTTGTGCCGAAACCGGGCAAAATAGTCGGGGGAGAGCTGCTGTTCAGAAACAGAGACATTCTCCGTTTATCCGAAAAAGAGATAAGGAAAATCAGAGGAAAGCAAATTTCGCTGATTTTTCAGGAACCTATGACATCTCTTAATCCTGTTTTCACGGT
>JAGLRQ010000105.1 GCA_023136205.1 Candidatus Auribacterota bacterium | reverse complement strand
TTCACCATCTCAGGATAACTAACCCAGTAGGGAGAAGGAATTATAACTTCATCACCCTCGTTGAGGATACACTGAAAAAGGTTACAAAGTGAATGTTTCGCGCCGCAGGATATTACTATCTGTGAAACATCGTAGCCAATACCGGTTTCTTTTTCAAATTCGTTTCCTACCGCTTTTCTTAACTCCACTGTCCCGGCCGCGGGCGTATATTTGGTAAAACCTTCATCAATAGCTTTCCTGGCTTCCTTCTTGATATGCTCGGGGGTATCAAAATCAGGTTCACCAGCGCCAAATCCAAGAACATTAATCCCTTCGTCTCTCATTTCCTTTGCTTTGCTGGTAATAGCAAGAGTAATTGAAGGAGTAATATTTTGCGCTCTTAGACTTAACGCTGTCTTTTGATTATTTTTAGCCATTTGGAAATGTCATCCTGTTCAATTTTTACTATTTTCAGTTCCCGTTTCGCGTTCGCGGGAGAATCCGAGGCATGAGCTGTGTTTTCCATAATATTTTGCCCAAACTCTTTCCTGACAGTAGCCCAATCAGCTCTTCTGGGATTGGTTGCTCCCAGTTGATTCCTAATTTTGGATATGGCATTCGGCCCCTGGTAAACAAGAGCAAGACATTTAACCTTGCCGGGCTTTTCTTTATTCTTTCTCGTTTTGGGATCGGTTCTGTCAATCCCTGTCATAAACTTAACTATATTATTAAACTCCTTTTGAGCATTTAATTCACTAATGGTTGTGGTTATTTTTCCAAGAGAAGCATCCGGCACAGAAAAGCCGAACATACTTTCAATAGTTTCCTTTATTCTTTCTTTAATCTGGCCCTGAAGTTTTTCAGCAAGGACTTCCCTGACAGGCCCATAAAATTCTTCCGCTTCTTTAAGGCTTAGATTCAAAACCTTTGCGCCTATAATATAAAGCCCTGTTTTCGAGAAAAGATCTATGATATTACCGGCTCTCCCGCTCGGCCCTCTGAAATTATCAGGTTTTATCAAAACCAGGGTTTCTTGAATATTTTTCTTCGTTTTATATTCTAATGCCCTGTTAAGCAATCCTCCGTCCCTGCTGGAATACCTGGCCCACACCTCAAGCCTTTTGAGCGCGCTTTTTCCGCACGGAGGCGCAATAACCGCGGGCTCAAAATACCTGACATCCCCATGGCGGTCTTCTATATAGTCACCATAAGTATCCCTTATAGTTTCTCCGCTTATCGACTTATGAGCCACCGGGCCAACAACTTTGCGGAGTTTTCTAACAGCGTTTTCTCCTTTAAACAACAGCAATAAAACCCTATTATGCCGTTTAGAATGAATAGGAGGCTTAATATAAAAATGCTTTATATAATCAATAATTTCTTTTCTTATTTTTTCGTTTTTCTGTTTTTTATCAGCGGCTATAATATGGCAAAATTCATCAACAAGCTCCTTGCCGGGAGCAAACATTCTGGCGCCGACAAGATCCAGGTTGGTTCTCGCAAAAAGCCTGGCAATCACACCGCCAGTTCTTGATTTCATCAACGTATAGGGATTAATAAGGACATAGGCCAGCTCTTGGGCCATTTCTACCTCCGCAAAGGTTCAGGTTACTCCAAAAAAACCGCACGCACCACACCTCCATGCCCCTGCTCATCTTTCAGAGCAAACGGCAAGGAGGGAATAAAGACATCCTATTGAGTACGTGGTACAGAATTTATAATCTATACAACCTTATTTCTTATTGCCAAGTATCTTAAACATACCAGTCCCACAATCAGGGCATTTACCCTTGAGTGCCTGGCGGCCATTAGCCATTGTTATTTCATTCGCGTCAACCATCTCTTTCTTTGCCTTACATTTTACACAATATCCTTCGGCCATAATACATTCCTCCTTTTAATGTGCTAACTGTTGAAAAGTTACATATCGCGCGCAAAAAAACAAACACGCAATACACATCACTCAATACGCAATACGAAATTACCACTCTAAAAGTAACTGTGTCAACAAAAATCGGTAACAAAAGAACAAAGCTTTTTTGTCAAATCTCTTCAATAAACCAGCATTTTTGCTCCTGTAAGTAATACTTGACTACAAACTGGCAACATGTTATTTATTTAGTTAATGAGAATGGTTTCTACATATTTGATTGTCTGCTTTCTCTTCCTTGCGGCGTTACCTGCCTTTTCGGATGTAGTGTACCTTAAAAACGGCGGCAGGCAGATAGGCATCGTCGTCGACAAATACGCCGACCGTATAGTTCTTTCACTTCCTGAAGGTGAAGTCGAGATACTGTCAGACCAGATAAACAATATAATTTACGACGACCCGGAAAACAACTATATGCTGCTCGCGTCAAAGTACGAAGAGAGAAAGGATTACCAGAGAGCTATCCGCTACTATAACCTGGCCCTGGAAACCAAACCTAATCTGCGTGAAGCAAAAGACGCGATAAGCAGAATAAATGATCTCCTGGATAAAAAGAAAGCTCGTAAAAAAGAACTCCTGGAAAAACTAAGAACAAAAAAAGAAAAACTTCAAAAGATAAAGGAATCGCATGAAGCAATTCTTAAATCCAATCTAGGATTCTTATTTGAGAAAACAGGGGATAGTTTCAGGATATCGGAAGTGGCCCCCAATTCTCCCGCTGACAATGCAGGAATAAAAGAAAATGATTATCTGGTTTTGATATGGGATAAAGCGGTAAAATTCAGTCATTATGATGAAGTTACAAAAATGCTTACCGGGCCCAAGGGGTCCAAAGTCGATATTACAATACAGAGAAACATAAAACCTGAAAGAAAAGAAATTAAATGGGGCAGCAGAACATTTAGCGGAATTGGAGCTTCACTAAGCATGGAAGAGGCAGGGCTTACGGTAATCAGCGTAATGTCAAAAAAACCCGCGGACCTTGCCGGGCTAAAAGCCTTAGACCTGATTATAGCTATAAACGGACAACCAACAAGGTACATGCCTATAGAAAAAGCAATCAGGGAACTGTCCAACGCTACAACAAAAACTATGGATTTACTTATCAACAGGCGTGTTCAATTAATAAGGGGGGTCGATTTAACCCCTGAACTTGAACAAGAAAAAGCCGCGTATCCGAAAAATGAATAAAGACAACCAATCAAATTTTCAAAAAGCAAAAATGAAAGGAGTCCTCTTATGGTAAAATCCATAAAGATGAGAACTAATTACATAATCAAAGGTAAACTCCAGCTAAAATATATTGCCGCAACCCTTATTATAATAATTTTAGCATCTACTATAACCGGAGTTACCATTTACCAGACAGGCTGGCCTCTTATGGAGGAGAAGCTCGAAAAGGTATATCCCCAGTACAGGCTTACTCCAATAATGAAAACCATAAGGGGAAAGCTCATTTCAAACCTTGTTCTTATGACCCCCCTGCTAATCATCCTGAGCATTTTCTTATCCCACAAAATAGCAGGGCCTATTTACAGGCTGGAAACCGATATTGGAGAACTCTCAAAAGGAAACTTGAGGAAGAGAGTCCGCCTAAGAAAAGGTGACGAACTTAAAACAATTGCCAATCAAATAAACAACCTGGCCTCTACAATAGACAGAACCATAGGTGAAAGCAAGTTCACCGCAAAGGAAATTTCTATTGGTGTGTCAGATATTAAAGAAAACACCTCTCCGGATGATAAATTAAAGATCCCCATTGACAAGATTCAGAAAAATATTTCTGAGCTGAATGAAATACTTTCGAAGTTTAAGACTACGTCCTGAAAATAGCGTGAATCGTTGTTCGTGAATGGTGAATCGCAAATAAATCAAATCATTTGATTTATTTGGAAAACTTCGGGTCAATCGCGTCTCTTAACCCCTCTCCCACAAGATTAAAAGATGTAATCGTTATAAATATTGCCAGCCCCGGAAAAATCACAAGCCACCAGGACAGATACTGCTTTGCCTGAAAGAGAATTTCTCCCCAGGATGGAGTCGGAGGCTGAACGCCAAAGCCAAGGAAGCTTAAGCTTGACTCTACAAGGATCGCGCCGGCTATGCCAAAAGTCGCGGAAACAAGAACAGGCCCTATGGCATTTGGAAGAATATGCTTAAAAATAATCCTGTCCGCGGAAACCCCCAGCGCGCGGGCCGAATAAACATAATCAATGTTTTTTATTTTAAATATTTCTCCTCTTATAAGCCGGGCTACCCCGGTCCACCCGGTTATCCCTATCACTATCATAATGTTATAGATACTTGAAGGAAGATAAGCAATAATAGTAATTATCAGGAAAAATGTTGGAAAGCATATCATTATCTCAATTAATCTCGATATTACTATATCAACTTTCCTGCCAAAATATCCCGCGACTGAACCAAGAACCAAACCAATAAAAACATAAATAGAAACAGCAACAAAACCAATTGACAGGGATATACGCGCACCGTAAACAAGACGGCTTGCCACATCTCTCCCCCTGTCATCGGTACCAAAAAAATGTTTAACAGAAGGAGCAATCAGAACACTGTCAAGGTCATATTCCGAAGGGCTGTACGGAATTAAAGGGTTAATCTCAAAGGTATAATCCCTATCCTTATACCCCATGCCTGTATTCAAAAAAGGAAAGATTACCTCACCGGACCGCGTACGGGCAATAATAGGCCTGTTATTTGCTATAACAGGAGCCGCGACAGCTATAAAGCCCATAATTACAGCCGTGTAGAAACCCGTCATAGCAAGACGGTTTTTTTTAAATTTTTTCCAAACCTGTCTGTAATAGCCTTGCTCCCTCATTCGTAAGAAATCCTCGGGTCAACAACCGCATATAAAATGTCCGAAATAAGAAACCCGGCCAGAGTCAGCAGGGCCGAAATCGAAACAATCCCCATTATCGTCGGATAATCGCGGGCAAGTATTGATTCAAATCCGAGCTTTCCCATACCCGGTATTGAGAAGATCGACTCTACTATCACACTTCCGCCAAGCATAGCCGGAAGAAGGCCGGCAAGAAGTGTAACTATCGGAATAACAGAATTCCTCAAAGCATGTTTAAATATTACAGCTTTTTCAGAAAGGCCTTTTGCCCTTGCCGTAAGTATATAATCCTGCCTGATAACATCAAGCATACCGACTTTAGCATACCTTGAGAGAGAAGCCAGTCCCGCGTATGCCAGACATGTAACGGGTAAAACAAGATGCCATAGCCTGTCCAGCAGGAAATTAAAAAAAGAAGCTCCCTCTATGCCATATGAATTCAGGCCGTATATAGGAAAAATATCAAGGTACTCACCCCCTCCAAGAAAAGTTATAAGGAGTATGGCAACCCAGAAGTTAGGCAGAGAGTAAAGAACAAAAATAATCACAGTAACCGCTTTATCCGCAAGACTATTGTGCTTGACAGCCGAAAATACTCCTATTGGAACCGAAATCAGGTAGACCGCGAGAATCGCAATAATATTTATCTGGAGCGTAACCGGAACCCTTTCAGCTATTTTCTCCATCACAGGCCTATTATCCTTGAAAGAATCCCCAAAATCAAATGTAAGGCTCCTTTTTAGCCAGTCAAAATACTGGGCTATAACAGGCCTATCCAGGCCGTAAAGTTTTTTTGTATCCTCAATTATCTTTCTGTTAAAAACATTATCCTTTAACGATTCTCCTATACCCAGCTTTGCTGAAACAGGACTGCCCGGCGCAAGTTGAATTATCACAAACGTAACAATGGTAATTCCCAGATAAGTGGGTATTATCATCAAAAGCCTTCTTAATAAATATTCTTTCATAAATTAGTCCCCTCCGGGGAGGCTACGCTGCGCTACGCACTATCTCGTAAAAAACAGTATCTAGTATTTTTGCAATTCTTCTGGGACATACCATTCAATCGGCCTTATTCCCAGAGGATAAACCTTCACATTCATAAACCTTTTATCAAGAGCAACAAGGGATTCGCTGCAAAACAGGAAAGTATAGGGTTGTTCTTTGTGTATGATCTCATGAAACTCATGACAATATTCAATCCTTTTCTCTTTTTCAAGGGTCTCCCTTATAAGAAGAATAAGCTCATCGGCCCTTTTATTTTTGAAGCCGACGAAATTGGATCCCTGTTCCGCCTGGGAAGAATGCCAGACCTGGTAGGGGTCCGCTTCGAGGGGCATCGACCACCCCAGGCTTGTGGCATCAAAATCGCGCTCGCTTAAGTTCTGTATAAACACTGCCCACTCAAGCTTTTTTATTTCAACATTTATCCCCTGAACTGCCAGGTCTTCTTTAATTATGGTTGCAAGCTTTTCCCTGAAATCATTCCCAGAAGGTATTAAAAATTCAAACTCAAATTTCCTTCCATCCTTATCCAGAATACCGTCACCGTCAGTATCTTTCCACCCGGCATCCCTTAGAAGCTCCCCCGCTTTTTGAGGGTTATATTCATACGGGTTTATGTTTTTATTGTACTCAGGGCTGTTTACATAAAAGTTGCCTGTAACCACAGTCCCAAGGTTATAAAGCAACTTCTCGAGTATCTTCTTTCTGTCTATAAAATGAGTCATTGCTATCCTCACCCTTTTATCCGCGAAAAGAGGATTTCTGATGTTCCACCCGATATATGAATATCCCGAGACATAGTATTTTAACTTTGAAAACCTGGAATTAAACTTTTCTGAGCTGGTTTGGCTTTCCCATTGAAGAGCAGTCAAAATCATCAGGTCTATTTCGCGTTTTTTAAGCAGTTGAAGGGCAACAGTATTATCGGTAATAATCTTAAACACAATTTTTTCAATATATGGCTTCTTGCCCCAGTAGCCCTTATTCCTTTCAAGAACTATGTCACGTCCTGTATTCCATTGCAAAAATCTGTATGGCCCATTCCCTACCGGCATTCTGTTCAGGCGAGAGTTGTTAAAAGGGCTCTTTCCATAAAGATGCTCAGGCAAAATGGACATGGTACCGCATATCTCAAGTGCCCTGAAATACTTCTTATTGTAGGTAAACTTAACCGTATAATCATCCATCACTTCGAGTTTTTCTATATCTTCATAATAATTACGGAGGTGAGGAGCATTTACCAAAGGGTCTTTGATTCTATCGAAGGAAAATTTTACATCATGGGCCGTCATAGGCAACCCGTCCTGCCACTTAATATCTTTCCTTAAATAGAAAGTATATTCAAGCCCGTCTGCCGATACTTCCCATTTTTCAGCACAAAGAGGCCTGAACGCGAGTGTTTCAGGATTTCTTTCAATAAGCGAATCGAATATTAAGGCCTCTATAATTGAAGCATAGGTATCTGTACTTAAAACAGGATTAAGCAAATCAGGTTCCGCGGGAAGAAGCCTTACGAGAGTATCGCCCGTAACAGGCTCAAGTCCGGCATTATCATAAACATCCACAACTTCTTTTTCAGCACAAGAAGCGCAAAAAGTAATACCCGCGAGAAGTAAGAGGATGATTATCTTTTGTGACATGCTGTCCAGTGTCCCCCTCTTATTTCTCTTAATTCAGGCTTTGTAACCTTACATTTTTGAACGCACTCGGGACAACGCGTATGGAACGCGCATCCCGGAGGAGGATTTAAAGAAGAAGGAACATCTCCGCCAAGCAAAACCTTTTTCCTTCCACTTTTTTTATCAATTACCGGGATGGCATTCATTAGCGCGACAGTATAGGGATGAAGCGGGTTTTTATAAATCGCTTTAGATTCCGCGTGTTCAACCACACATCCCATATACATTACAGCAACCTCATCACTGATATACTCGACCACCTTCAGATCATGTGAAATAAAAAGATACGCCATGTTAAATTCATTCTTAAGGCCCATGAGAAGATTAATAATCTGCGCCTGGATTGAAACATCCAGAGCAGAAACCGGTTCATCACAGACTATAAACTCAGGTGTCATAACAACAGCCCGGGCTATTCCTATCCTCTGCCTCTGGCCCCCGCTAAATTCATGGGGATACCTGTCAATATGCTCACCTGACAAACCAACTTTATCAAGAACTTCGGAAACAAATTCGCGTTTCTCCTTTTTATTTTTGGCAAGCCCGTGCACCACAGGGCCCTCTCCGACAATATCAAGAACCGTCATTCTTGGATTAAGAGATGAATATGGATCCTGAAAAATAATCTGCATATTTTTCCTTAAAGATTTCAGATCTTTCTGAGAACAAGCCGTAATGTTTTCCCCTTTAAAAAATATTTTTCCCGCAGTTGGCTCATAAAGGCGGATAACCGTTCTCCCCAGCGTCGTCTTACCACACCCCGACTCACCTACAAGCCCCAAAGTCCTTCCCCTTTTAATTGACAGGGAAATTGAATCTACGGCTTTGACATATCCCGCGACACGTGAAAACACACCTTTTTTTACAGGGTAATATTTTTTTAAATTTTCAGTTTTTATGATTGAGGCCATATACCAACACTTACACTGATTTATTTATGATAAAAAATACTCTTTCTAATCTCCAATCATCATCCCATCATATTAAAACACGCGGCCTTCCTACTTTCTTCCACTCCAAAAAGTTGAGGCTCCTCTTTAAAACATCTTTCCACTGCCCTCGGGCACCTTGGATTAAACCTGCACCCATCAATCTCCTTCAAGGGGCTCGGCACCTGTCCCGGAATAACATTCAGCTTTTCGGCGCTTGTCCCAAGTTCAGGGATTGAGTCCAGAAGCCCCGCGGTATATGGATGTTTGGGTTTGTGTATAATTTCATCTTTTAAACCGGTTTCAACTATCTTTCCCGAATACATAACAATCACCCTGTCACCTACTTCAGAAACAATACCAAGATCATGAGTTATAAAAAGTATACTCATGGAGAATTCATCTCTTAAAGAACAAAGAAGTTCAAGTATCTGTGATTGTATGGTTACATCGAGTGCTGTTGTCGGTTCATCAGCAATAAGAAGTGCCGGTTTGCACGCAAGAGCCATTGCTATCATAACTCTTTGCTGCATCCCGCCTGAAAGCTGGTGAGGATAATCATTAAATCTCATATCGGGATCGGGAATCTTCACTTTTCTAAACATATCAATACCGGCTTTCCTGGCTTCCCCGGAACTAAGCCCGGCATGAACCTTGAAAACTTCAGCAACCTGGTTACCTACCGTGAAAACAGGATTAAGAGATG
>JAGLRQ010000104.1 GCA_023136205.1 Candidatus Auribacterota bacterium | reverse complement strand
AAATAACATAAACATTTCAAGAAAAAACGATTAGAAAAAGAAAAGTAGTTTAGCACATAAAATATCCATTGTCAAGATTTGCACAAATGGCCAGCCACATTTAGAAATGGCAGGTTTTTTTAAATTCCAGTTACTACTGTTTTGTGTTGTCCCCATGGATAATCAACAGAGGGAATTCATGGTTTTCTTTGAAGGTATAAACCTGCACAGTCTTATTCTTCAATGAGCTTACAGTTATTTGCCTGTATTTTAAGCTCTTGCACAAATGACCATTAATAATATACCAGGACTTTCCTGGCTGTCTGGGGGATATTTACTCTTTTTTCTTCAAAATTCTCCCATTTTTTGCCATCTATTTTAACAGCTTTGATATTCTCTTTAAGAGGTGATACCAAAATATATCCTTCCGGAGGCACTCTTTCGAAATTTAATATCAGTTCTATAAACTTCTCGTTTAAGTGGCTCTCAAGGCAAAAATTCGCCTCCCCGCCAAAATGGGTAGCAGCTCTTTTTACCTCTATCTGCTTACCATCCGCCAGCCAGCTTTCCGGCACACAGGATAAAAGGATAAGCTTGCCCTTTTCTTCCCTCAGAAGCATATCTCTTAATGTAAGAACATAATGCGCCGCAGACCAACCATGCGGGATATCACACACCACACCCCCGCTTATCTCTCTAAATCCCTGTTCATTAAGGCGGGTATTCATTGCCTCCATCCAGCCGCCCGGACAGGACTGATGTTTAATACTCCACTCCATATTTTTCAAAGTTACATCTTCCATCTTTAGAAAAAGAGGGGCATGCGCCAGCATAACATTGTAGCCCCAGAAGTATTCTTCATATTCTACATACCACCCACCATCATAATTTGAAAACTGTCCACTCTTTTTCCAGTAATCTTGATACGACTGTTTAAGCAAATCCAACGGAACAGGTATTCCCAAACTCAAGCCCGGGAAAAGTGCCGGGCGGTGAGCCCATGCCATCTGTGTTTCACCTAAAATACGGTGTTCATTATCTACAACCCTTTCGTCCGGCGGCCAGTAATCGGCAAAAGCAGGAATATAAGAAACTTCCTCCCGCCTCATAACTTTCTTAAAACTGTTAATAAGACATTCAAAAAAACACTTATACTCACCGGTAAGCCATGTAACGTCATCTTCTTCTTTTAAAACTTTAGCTGATTCAAGTGCTGCTTTAATCCCGATAAGTCCCCACCAGTTATCCACATACAGATGAGCTTTCCTGGTAAAATTATCCTGGCTTACACTCTCCGGGAGCAATCCGTAAACAGGCCCGCCTTTTAAATCATCTGTCAACTGTCCAGCTCGCAAAGATTTAAGCCTTTTACAATCCCGAAGCATTTGAGGGTATTTTTTTTCCAACCATTTCTTATCTCCGGTAATACGATAATATTCATAAAAAGCGTAAATGCTGCCGCCAAGTCCATCTATATATGGATCATCGTCCTTATAATCAAAATATGAAAGTGCCCCTTTTGTAATTTCGCTCAGGCCAACCTTATTTAACGCGTCTGCCATTTCCACCGAATCATGGAGGGTAAAGCCGTCATAAAAATAAGGCCCCGGCCAAAGTTCTTTTCCTGTCATATTCATCAAAATATAATATATTGAAGAATATAAACAGTTCGAATAGTCTTTATCAGGCAAGTTTAATTCTAAAGGAATTCGTTCCTGCCAATATTTTTTTACGCTTTTAAGATTAGAAGTTAAGTCAAAATCTTTTATTATATTCATAGAATCACTATTATTTTCTTCGATTCCGGAAGGCACCGCAAAATCATAGGTTTTCTTTTCCCCCTGCTTTAATATAGACCTATAAACAGCCGCGCCGCTAGCATACCCGAATTCATCCGTTACCTTTTTATCCGGAGGTAATAATCCATCTTTTGCAAATTCCCAAATATCTCCATCTTTAAAAGTGCTGGCGCCAAAATCATCTGGCATTTTCTTTAAACACAACCCCACCTTTCTATTTACTCTTATAAAACTATTGCCATCACACTCTATTTCTTTAACACCTTGTACGTCTCTTCTCCTTGAAAGCCCGGAATGACGGATAACCGCGAAGAGAGATAATTTTCTCTCTTTGCCTCCTTTATTTTTAATAGACGTTCTTGCAAAATTTATCAAACTCTCACCGGTTTTAATTTCATTAGCAAAAACGGTTGTTGTCACTTCGATATCCGACTTCTCCCACTTTGCTATTGATATGGGCAGTTTTCCATCTTCCAGTTCCCAACGCGTTTCAAGCAGCTCAGGAGTGTATAGTTCTTTCTCGTCATGATTATAAACCCAAAAAGTAATCAGGTGGGGGTGAGGATCAGGAGCAAAAGAACCATCCCTACCCACAATCGTTTTACATTTAGAGCCCTCTGCCCCTACAAGCCCGCGTATTTCATCAAAAGTATTCCATACCGGACATCTTCTCTGCTCTTTAAGATATTTGGGAATATCTTCTTTTTTGATGTTATCCATAGCAAGCATAACTTTTTAAAACTCCTTTTTGATTTTCTTTTTCGATTACTTAAGAAAGTTACAATAAAAGAGCCGGGGTAATTGTAACAACTCCGGCATCAAAAAAAACATATTTACTTCCTTTAGGCATATCCTCACTCATACAAAAAACGGTTACACTAACTGTCCCCTCTGGTACAAGACCTTTAACTCTATACCTCAACCATTGTCCAATATTTTTCTCTTTGCAAATTCCACTTCGAAAAGAAGCTAACGGTTTACCTTTAAATCCCAATCGCCTGTCATAGCCAAAAAATTCAATCTTTAAGCCGGCTTTGCCTTTGTAACCTTTTTCAATCATCAGCCGCATTTCAAAAGTAAATGTATCTCCCTGAATAACAGGAAACAAACTTTGCGGGTCACCTGGATCAAGTAGAACTTGAAAAACACATCCCCAGCTATCATCATAGGCCCATTCTAAATCATTACCTATACTAAATGCCCAGTTCCCTTTATAAGCATGCCAGGGCTGGGTCCAAATATAAGTAGCAATCCCTTCTGCCGTCCAAGAATCAAAACGGTTTCCTCCATCTTCAAAACTCGGATTCAGTAATAGATTATCTTCTTGAGCAATGGTTAATCCTATATTAAATAAGTTTATTAAAAAAAGTGAACATAGGAGAAAACATAACTTTTTCATTTTATTGATTCATCTCCTTCTTTCTTCTTTTCCTTTAATCTTTATAATAAACATTTATTTCAGCCGGTAATTTATAAAAAACTACCTCACCTTCTGAAAAAACATCAGATACTCCTTCAACAACAGCGACTTCTTTGACTTTACCGGCCGATGGTATTTTAAAAACAAAACCGCCTGGCGGCGAAGTTACGTCGCCTTCAAATTTAGCCCTTAAAATATTCTCCTCTTTTTCAATCCTATAACTTATGCTCCCATAATAAGTCGGCATATCTTTGACTGAAACACCTTCTTTAAGCCACTTTTCATCCACGCCATGAGCTAAAATCAATCTATTATTTAACTCATAAACAAACAAACTTCTTACGGCATTCAAGTATTCGGACCCAACCCAGGTATGAGGCATATCGCCAAGATAGAAAGGAGCTCGGTAGTCACTGTCGATTACTTCTGCCCATTGATTCCAACTGGCAGGTTGACGATACTTTAACAAAAATCTCAACAAAGTAAGCGCTCTTGATTTCTGACCCATATAAATAAAGGCCGTAGCAGTTCTCAGTTCGTAAGGCCCAAAAATACATCTTGCTGAAGAAGCCATTCTTCTGCGCAAATTAAGATAATATTTATCAAAAGTGTTTTTTAATTGAGGCTGGGGCAAATTTTCTAACTCCTCACAATATATTACGGCAATAGCTGTAGCTGTGGCATCATGGTCACCCTTTTCAACACACCCGGGAATATAATTAATTTTTTTCTGTTCCATTGCCAGTTTTAGCGACTCATAAAAAGATTTTTTAAGAGCTTGATATTCACCTTCGGCCCATCTGGATAAATCATCTCTATCTAATATCTTTGCAATCTCTTTCCCTGCTTTCCAACCCTCTAATGCCCAGAAATTATCCCAATAAGAATGGACAGGCGGAACATACCCCTCATGGCTGATAGAATCCGGCAGTATACCATAAAATACTTTCTTCGCGGGTACCTGTTTATATTCAGGAGTAAGCCTTTGGTTCCTTAAATAAACCAGATATTCCAACGCTTTAATAACATTTGGCAGTTTGCCCTTCAGCCACTCCTTATCTTTACTAAAAAGATAATATTGCAAAATAGTGAAGACAAACTCTCCCTGGCTATCATATTCATCCACCGGCTCAGGGCCTTCCACCGGCCGTACTATCGGAGGAATCTCCCCTGTTTCATATTGATAAGAGGTATACCAATCAATAAACTTCTTCATTTCGTCGGTAAACCCCAGCTTTAACAGAATGGATCCAACAATCCCGCCATCCCGTATCCAGGATTTATCATAATTCCTTGAACCCGGCTGGAAGCCAAAACTGTCTCTGGTTATCAGGTTATAGGCAATGTTAGATTTAAAAGTATTTATTATATCAACCTCGGGAATATCTATTTCAACCCTGTTTACTTCGGCCTCCCAGAAAGCGATAGTTTCCTTAAGCATTCTCTTAAACTTTGCTCTCACCTTGCCTGCTCTTTTCTTTGCTTTCAAATCCGGCTCTTTATCATGGAGCGGAATAGCTACAAAAAATTCCATAAAAGCTTTGGGTTTCAAGTCAACCTTATACTCTATGGCGGCTGAGGCATCCCAATCAGAAGAATCCCAGTTGGCATTATTTAACAAATCCTTTTTAGGCGGCAATTCACCATTTTGTATTATATTAACAATATCTCCCTCAGGAAGGTCATCAACATGAACTAACCCCGGCTGTACCCCAAATCCTTCCGGTTTTACTAAAGGAAAAATCTTATATTTATCGTTAATTTCAATAACATGGTTTTTATACCGAATGTTATAAATAGGAGAAAATCCGCCAATATATTGCCAGGGCGGGTATACCTGAAACGGACGGATAGTTAAAAACAGTTTGCCGCTGATTTCTTCTTCCCGATTATTTCTAATTCTATAGCGTGCATATACAATTGACTCTTCCGGTTTACCATAAGCAAACAGCTTCACATCCATAATGACATTTTTATAGTCCCACTCTACAGATGGAATAGGAAGATAACCTTTTTCAAGAGACTGGGTTACTCTGGCATCTTCCCTGGTAACAAGCTTCCCGTCCAAATATAAAAACGGCATAATGCTAAAACCCTTCTTATGAGGCTCTATAGTTCCGTCTTCACACAAAAGGGCTTCCTTATCATCGTCAGAAACACCAACTATTGTCCAGTAGGCTTGTTCTTTGGTCAACCACCGGGGATAATATCCCGGCGGAGATTCTTGCGCGGCTATCTCATATTTTTTTTCTAAGGCATTATCTTCTGCCGGCGCTTTGACTTCAATTTCTTTTATGCCGAAGCCTTTTTTTGTAGCGCTTTCTTTCAGCTCAATTTTAAGAAACTGAGTTTGTGTCTCTTCAAAAAATATCTTATCTTTTCCGCCATTTCCTTTACCCGTAGTATAAATAGTAAACCACTCTTTCCCATCATCTGAAACAGATATATCATAGGATTCGGCATAATCTTTATGCCAATGAATAAACAACCCCCCAATTTCCTTTTGCTCACGAAAATCAATTTTAAACCACTGCCTGTTTTTTGCCCTGCTATGCCAGTTAGTATTTATCCTGCCGTCTAAAGCCTTCTGTGCCTTTTTGGACCTTTTGGAAGATGAGGCCTCCGCAAAAATTCCCCCAGCATCGGTTCTAACCAATACTTCACGTAAACTATATCCATAGCGAAGAGTTCTCTTTCTCCCTAATATTTTTAGAAACCTGGCGGTTGTGCTATTAAAATAAATATCATCTACTACGCCGTCAGAACTCACAGTGGCATAAATTGAGTCCCAATTTTTACCGTCTTCTGAAACTAAAAGCTCATAAGCTTTCGCGTACGATTTCCCCCAGTACAACACTACACCTGTTAATTTTCTTACTTCACCTAAATCAAGATCAAGCCACTGGGGATCGGAAGGCTTGCTTTCCCATAAAGTTTCCAGGTTTCCATCTACCGCGTTTTTTGGCTTACATTTATTGTTTTTAAAGGAAGACGATTTAGTTTCCATTTTGATATCCGAGACTGCCTTTTTAAAACCGATAAAAGACAATTCATCAATACATACTGTTCCTTTCCCGCCCTCTCCGCATGATATGGCAAATTCAATTTTTCTAATTTCTTCTAATCCCGCGCCACCGCCAGGGCCCCATCCAAAAGCAACATTCCTCTTGCTTAAAACTATCTTCTTCCATTCACCGGTAAATTTAAAATTTTCCCATTTTTGCCAGTAAGTATCCCCTTTATCATCCATTAACTTAAACTCAAGGTTATTGTCCTGTGAATCACCTTTAATATAAAAAATAAATTTGTAATCCTCAGGCAATGGAATATTAACTTCTTTAGAAACAACAACATAGCCTTTGCGCTTAGTAAAATCAAAATCTAAACGCATGCAATTTCCCGTAAAACCCTTGCCGGGAACTAAATCAAATTCTACTCCTTCCGATTGGAACATTTTCCATTCATTTATCTTATTAAAATCATCAAGAATCTTCCTGGAATTATTTTCTGCGTTTGCATTAATATTACAGAAAAAAAGAAGTGCAAAAGCAAATATTAAAATAGTCCTAATTGTTTTTCTTGAAATTTTCATTAAAAGCTCATCCTTCATTGTTTTAGCTCATGGCTATATAGTAGTATCCGGCCCCCCTCAAGGGAGGCTGCGCATGCCCTCCGCACCATCTCGTGAATATATTTAGTTTTGGGTTTCAGGTATTTGGTGCCGGGTTTTTTCACCTTTTTTTATTAGTTCACTTCAATCTCCCATAGTGAATAACCCCACTTATTATTACCCCTCTTAGTGCCAAAAACCCTCATATATTTAGCCTTCTGCGGCTTAACCTTGATAACATCGGACTTTCCATCGCTATTTGATTCTGTATGAATAGTTTTCCAGTTTTTTGCGTCATCTGATATCTGGATTTCATATTGCTTGCCATAAGCCGCTTCCCAATGCAAAATAATCTTACTAAAACTCATGGCTTCGCCAAAATCAAGGACAATCCATTGAGGATCTTTCTGCCGGCTGCTCCAGCGAGTACTCATATCGCCATCAATTGCTTTTTCAGGCGCATACTGTGAATTATTCTCCTGAATTGAAGAAACATCCGCACCTTTTATATAAAAGGGGACTTTCTCCTTCATTCGATCAAAATTATTGGCTGTATCCAAATATGTAGAAAGTAAGTTCAGAAGATACTGCTGAGCTATAACATCTACTCTCCTTGAATACAAATCTACGGCCGGGTCTGACTCTTCAGTAAGCCTGCCCCTTATCTGAATTCTCGAAAGGACAATTACACCTTTCCCCCAGAAAGCTTCCATCACGTTAGGATGTTTTAACCCCATACCGCTCTTGGCTAGTGTTGTTGTCCTGATGTTCTTAAGGCTCACATCACACTGTGAAATCATTTCACCACCCCAACCGCCGTTAAACATCTTTAAATGTTCTTTATCAATATTATTCCACAGGGAAAAACTCATATCCTCCGCAAAACAATAAGAATCATAGCCGTCACTGCTCTTGTCCTCACGCTTATTCATCTCTATTACCAAATCAGATAACAAAGGATACTGTTTCTTTTCGTAATTATTATTAATACCATAGCTTGGCTCAATTATTATCAAACTGTGCCCATTCTTCACAAAACCGGTAATTTCATCTATTCGGGATTTATAATTTTTATCCAGTAATGCTCCTTCTCCTAAAACTAAAATATTCTGTCCGGATAACTGACTGCTGTTGTAATCACTGACATTCTTCAAACCTGCGGAGGTAAGATAATTTAATATCTCATTATCAGGGTCATAAACCATAATTTTGCCTGATAACAGATTATCCGGAATAATAAGATTAGAGACATGGGCTATCTTCCTGCTCGCTGCCACTACTTTTGAATCCTCTATCAGCTCTGCTTCAAGATAGTAACTACCTGTTTCAGAAGGCATTGCCCAAATCACATTTTCAACACGTTTATCGACAGGTGGAACAGTTACATCAAAATTGCTTTCAAAAAAGACGCGTGTTCCATCCTCATTTACTATCTTACAATTCAACACACCGGATTTGTTTTGATAAGTGTCATTAAAGATATAAACATTTATACTTCTTTTTTCTTTTGAAAAAAAATGCCTATCCCAGAGCTCAACACTTACTCCAAAAGGAGCAAAAGCATCTTTTAAAGCTGCCATAATAGGCTTTACTCCCGGGTTAGAAATGTCACCGGTAAACCAGTTAGAGGTACATCCCCCCTCAATACTTAAATAAACAAAAGGAACAATACCGTCTATTTCCATTCTTCTGAATAACTCACAAAGTTCCGAAGCAAGAAAAGCCTGATACTCAAGGCGCTGTTGAGAAGTGCTGTTCTTTCCAAGCCAGCGTGGAAGAACATCACCCATAAGAGAAGCGGGCTGCCCGTTTTTGCCTAACCAGAACCAGACAAATTCATTTAACATGGTCGGTTCTTTACTGTTCTCCATCCATTCTATGGAGCGGGAATTGCCAAAGTTGTTTTTATTTAAGGCCGGCCCCATAGAAAATATATAAGGATGATCTTCTGAAAAATCGTTCGGTTTCCACGATTCAAAATCAACACCGGGATTTAACCCGCATTCCCAGGGGCGGGTGGGATCAAGTTCCTTCAGTTCCGGTATAATTTTGTCTCTGATAATATTCCGGCTTATTTCGCCGTCATCATGCGGTTCATTCATCGCATCCCAGATAATAATGCTGGGATGATTCCAGTTATCATAAACCCACTGAGTAAATTCTTTTCTTATTTGCTTTTCTCTTCCTGTAATAACCCAGAATGCCCACTCATTCTGAACTAACATCCCACATTCATCCGCAATGTCATACCATTTGTTGTACATCTGGCCTAAATGATTGCGGAAGAAATTGAAATTGTGCGCTTTTGGAATATCAACCAAAATCTTTTTAATCCAGTCTTCATCCCATGGAAGCCCTTTCCTGTCAGGATCGGACAAAAATCTGTGAAAAGCTATATTGCTCCCTTTCAAAAAGATACGCTTGCCATTTAGGTAAAAGTCCGAACCAACTATTTTAAACTCTCTCATTCCAAAAGTTGTGGACTCAATATCCACTTCCTTATTACCAGCTTTAACTTTTGTAATAAGTTGGTAAAGGAAAGGATTATCCGGCGACCATAACTGCATTTTTGGAATAGGAATGGTTACCGTAAAAATCTTCTCTTCTTTTGCCTTCAAAACGCAGTTTGTATTAACTTCATCTGAAGCAGGCAAGCCCAGGGCTTTCTCAAACACTTTTGAAGAAAGGGTAATATTTTGATCCGTTTTCTCCAAATTTTTCAACGTTATCCTGGCTTCCGCCGTGCCAGCATCAATATGGGGAATAAGCTGAACTCTTTCTATGATCGGATTTTGGCTAAGAATTAAAGAAACATCACCCCAGATACCTGGAATAAAAGATTTCTTTTCATAATCGTGGCCCACGGCACCATTCTTGGGAAGCGCGTCCTTAGTACCAACCTTAACTATAATAATATTTTCACCGTTATAATTTATAGCTTTTGCGGCGCTGTATCTATGAGAGGTATAACAGCCAAGATAACTGCCGAGGTACTTTCCATTAAGCCATACTTCTGTGCCGTACTTGGACTGGTCTATCTTTAAAAACGCGTGGCTGCGGGTTTGAGAAGGAGTTAGAGTAAATGTTTTTTTGTACCAGAAACATTTTTGAGCTTCCCAGTTAATAGAAGGCTCAGCCATATCCACTAAACCAGGAACAGCAATAGAATGAGTCCACGTTTCCGGCTTATTCTTTGAAGCTTCAATTTCCCATTTTCCACTAAGGTTACATGTTATACGGGAAGATTCTTGAAGCTTACGTTCAGATCTACGCTTGACTGCTGCCGCTTCTGCCAATTGCATGGAGCCGCCAAATAAAAAAGCTGAAACAAATAATACCAAGATGCAGCCTAGCGCTCTTCTAACAAGATTCATCAAGTTACTCCTTCCTTGTATTTTATAAAAAACATTCTCCTATATCTGCTATATCTGCTTCTGTTGAATTCAGCCGCAGGCCCAAAGGAGCCTGCGGCTAAGAAGAGCACACAAAAAATACGTCAAAATTAATTATTGAGCAGAAGTAGCTGTAAGGCTAGCGTTGTCAAACCATATAAATGAACCTCCCTGTGGGCCTATAGGCATATCCTCACTTACACCACTGACAACAATACTCACTGTGTCTTCCGGCGCAACACCGCTAACTGTCTCCTGGCACCAATCAAATGAACCCGTATAAGTTTTGCTCTCAAAAGAAGCTATGGGATCCCCCGTAAGTCCAAGCCTTCTGTCGTAGTCAAAGAATTCCAACTTTAAGCCGGCTTTTCCACTGTAATTTTCTTCTCCCTTAAACCACATCTTAAAAGTGAAATTTTCCTCGGGGCTAACCGGATAAAGATTATCGGAATCATCAGGATCACAAACAACTTGAAAACAGCCGGCCCAGACATTGTCTTTTGCCCAGTCTGAATCATTTCCCACTCCAAATCCCCAACTTCCTTCCTGGGAATTCCAGTCCGCAACCCAATTATATGTGGCAGCACCATCATTTATCCAGTAGTCAATATGCTCCCCTTCCTCAAAACTTGGATTTAATAATAGATTTTCTTCCGCATCAACTCGGCCAGCTACAAAAAACAAAACAACAAAGATCACCGCAAAAAACACTTTTCCCTTCATTTAACGTCCTCCCATCATTTATTGTATTAATGTTCAAAAACTCTAAATCTAAGGTACAAATACATGCGTATTATCTATCACATAAAATTTACTGTGTCAAGACTAAACCATCACCAATCTTTATAAAGTTCTGAATAATAAAATCCCTCAGCTATTTAGTGACAAAACTTAACTATTTTTCTTTTTTAATCCCTACTTTATATTTAATATACTATTCTACACCAAATTCATATAATGAATAACCCCATGGTGTACCACGTCGAGTACCATACATTCTTATATATCTGGATGTTTG
>JAGLRQ010000103.1 GCA_023136205.1 Candidatus Auribacterota bacterium | reverse complement strand
TGTTGAGCATCATTTGAGATTTGTATTTCATATTGCCTGGCAAATGCATTTTCCCAGTTCAGTCTGACAATACTAAATGTCTTCGGTTCTGCGAATTCAATGTAAACCCACTGGGGATCACCTTGCTTAGATGCCCAACGTGCTTCAACATCACCATCAATAGCTTTACCTGCCTCAAACCCTTCACCCTGTATTGAGGAAGCAACAGCATTTTCAGGTAATTTTCTTAAAATTTCATGCATTCTTTGCCAGTTACCGGCCATATCCAAGTAATTGGAAAGTAGATTCAACAAATATTGCTGTGCTACAGGATCTTCTCTTCTTGAATACAAATCAATACCTGGGTCAGACACCTCAGTCAACCTGCCCCTTACCTGAATTCTCGAAACAACAATCACACCATCTCCCCAAATAGCTTCCATTATATTGGGATTTTGAAGCCTAAGCCCGCTTTTTGCTAAAATTAATTTTTTAGAGCCAATTTCAACATTACATTGCGAAATCATTTCACCGCCTAAACCGCCATTAAACATTTTCAAGTGTTCAACATCAATATTATTCCATAGAGGGAAACTCGGATTTTCTGAAAAACAATAAGAATCATAGCCACCTACCCATTCATCCTTACGTTTATTCATTGCCATTGATAAATCAGAAAATAGAGAATATTCAGCTCTTTTATAATTAGTAATACCATAACTGGGCTCAACAACTATCAGGCTATGCCCTTCTTTAACAAAATCGCTAATCTCTTCCATCCGGGAATTATAATTATCATCTAATAGTGTTCCTTCTCCCAAAATTAAAATGTCCTGTCCGGATAACCGGCTGCTGTTATAATTACTAACATTCTTCAAGCCTGCTGAGGTAAGATAATTTAATATCTCATCATCAGGGTCATAAACCATAATTTTGGCTGAGAATAAATTATCAGGGACAACCGGCTTGTAAATATGAGCTATCTTTTTGCTTACTGCCACTACTTTTGAATCCTCTATCAGTTCCGCTCTAATATAGTAAGCGCCCGCTCCAGAAGGCATCGTCCAGGCCACATTCTCAATACGTTTACCATTACCGGGAACAGTCAGATTCATGCTCTTTTCAAAAAACTCGCGGGAACCATCCTTATTTGTTATCCTACAATTCAATACCCCGGATTTGTTTTGATAAGTGTCATTAAAAATATAAACATTTATTGATCTTTTTTCTTCCGGAAAAAAATGCCTGTCCCACAGCTCAATGCTTATACCAAAAGGAGCAAAAGCATTTTTTAAAGCTGACATAATAGGTTTTATCCCCGGGTCGGCAATATCACCGGTAAACCAGTTGGAAGTACAACCACCTTCGCTGCTTAAATAGACAAAGGGGGCAATACCATCTATATCCAACCTTCTCCATAATTCACACAGGTCTGAAGCAAGTTGCGCCTGATGGGCAAAACGTTGTTGAGAATTACTGTTTTTTCCAAGCCAGCGCGGAAGAACTTCTCTCAGAAGAGAAGTAGGTTGTCCATTCTTGTCTAACCAGAACCATATAAATTCATTTAATAAAGTTGGGGTAGAACTATTTTTTAAATCATCGATAGAACGTGAAAATCCAAACTCCTGATCATTTAGAACCATTCCAAGAGAGTAAATATATGGGTGATCTTCAAAGAAATCCACACCTTCCCATGGCCGAGTTGGATCCAAGGCTTTCATCTCTGGTATAATTACTTGCGTAACTTTATCACTTCGTGGGTCTGTATGGGACTCATTTAGAGCATCCCAGATAATAATACTGGGATGATTCCAGTTATCATAAAGCCATTGAGTAAATTCTTTTCTTATCTGTTTTTCTGTACCTGTAATAACCCAGAATAACCATTCGTTTTGAATCAGCATTCCGTATTCATCCGCGATATCATACCACTTATTGTACATCTGCCCTAAATGGTTGCGGAAAAAATTAAAATTATGTTCTTTAGGAATATCTATCAACACTTTCTTAATCCATTTTTCATCCCATGGGAGGCTTTTTCTGTCCGGATCAGATAAAAAACGATGGAAGGCAATGTTACTTCCTTTCAAAAAGATACGTTTGCCGTTTAGATAAAAGTCAGAGCCGACTATCTTAAATTCCCTCATTCCAAAGGTTGTAGTTTCTGTATCAATTTCTTTATTGCCTGACTTAACTCTGGAAACCAGATTATAAAGAAAAGGATACTCCGGTGACCATAATTCCATGTTTGATATAGGCAGGTTTATGGTAAAGGTCTTTTCTTCTAAAGCAGTTAAACTGCAGTTGGTATTAACACTATCTGAGGCAGGCAAATCTGATATCTTTTCAATTATCTTTGAAGAAAGGACAATATTTTGATTTGTTTTTTCCAGGTTTTTTAAAGTTATTCTTGCTTCGGCGGTATTGTTATCAATATGAGGAATTATCTGAACCCTTTCTATAATTGGATTCTGGGTAAGAATCAAAGAGACATCTCCCCAGATTCCAGGGATATACGATTTTTTTTCGTGATCGCCGCCTACAGCGCCAATCTTCGGTAAGTCCTTTTTTAAACCAACTTTTACTATAAGGGTATTTTCACCGTTATAGTTTATAGCTTTTGTGGCATTATATTTATGAGAAGTGTAACAGCCTATGTAACTTCCCATATATTTTTCGTTAAGCCATACCTCCGTACCGTATTTGGACTGGCCTATCTTTAAAAACGCGTGACCGCGGGTTTGAGAAGGAGTTAACGTAAATGTTTTTTTGTACCAGAAACATTTTTGAGTTTCCCAATTAACTGGAGGTTCAGCAATATCTACCAGGCCGGGAACAAGAACAGAATGCTGCCAGGTTTCCGGCCGTTTATCTGAAGCTTCTAATTGCCAGATACCATCAAGACTAATTATTCCCCTAGCCGAAAAAGAAGGCTGAGCAATTGCCTGGGCCAGGAAAAATGATAAAGAGACAAGTATTGATGCGAGAAGTAAAGTCGTCAAATATATCTTCTTCACATTTTCCCTCATTCACCAAATAAAACCTTTATCTTTCTATTTCAACCTCTGAATCAGGGGTTTAGAATTAACTGTGAACAACAAAAACAGCAGATACATAAACTGCACCTCACAATCTTAAAAAACGGGTACACCACGGGAAAGCTGCAGTAGAATATATGAGCCAGTCGGCTCAGACATAAGCACCATTGCTACAAGCACTTCACCTGTTGCATATCTCTAATCAATTTCATCTCTTCATAAGAATAAGGCCTGTAGTTAATATCTTAGTTTTTATCTTTATTCAATCTCTCTTTTTTATCATCTATTGTTCCCCAATCTGACCATAGTTCTTTTCTAAAATATTTCTATCCTTATAACTAACCTTGTTATCTCCATTAAAATCCGCCCTTTCATCCCAGTTTAAATCGCCTTCCATACTTCCGTAGGCTTGATCTAAGATATTTCTATCTTGATAATCTACTTTATTATCATCATTAGCATCTCCGTCTAATAGGTAAAAGTCCATGTTCGAGATAATCTCTCCTTCTATTACAGTAATATTTTCCTTTTTTGCCCTTAGGGTGTTAGAACTCTTAGCTGTAAAGTCATAGGTGCCGCTTGAGATGCCCGTGAGGGTGTAATTGCCGAGAGAGTCGGTTTCAAACTCAAAGGTTTTGACAGGCTCAGTCTCACCCGGATTTCTCAGTTCAAAACTAATTGTTTCTGAATTGTTTTTCCTTACCTGAATAGTAACAACACCGGAAATTTGAGCAGTTGCCGAGACTGAGTAAACTCCAAATTCATACAGCGAGTATCCATAATCAGTAAATATTCTTTCTTCTCCTAACATCCTGATATATTGTGCCGATACCGAGCTAAATTCTATCTCATCTATACCGCCATTTCCAGCGGTGGTGGAATAAACAACGTTCGTCCAATCCTGCTTGTCGTTAGAAACCTGAATTTGATACGACGTAGCATACGCGCTTTCCCAATGCAGGATAACTTTATTAAATGTTGCGCTTTTCCCAAAATCCAGGCAAATCCATTGAGGATTGCTATTCGAGCTGCTCCATCTGGTTGAATAATCGTTATCAATAGCTTTATCAGGGATGTAACCAGTAATTTTTCCTTCAATATCTTTTTCAACAGAGGTAGCTGTAGCTTTTTCTACATGAAGAAAAGGCATCATGTCACCCAGCCGCTGATAATTTCCGGCTGTATCTAAATAGGCCGCAACTAAGTTCAACAAATACTGCTGGGCTATCACGTCCTCTTTTCTGGAATATAAATCCGCGCCCGGATCGGCATCTTCTGTCAGCCTGCCTCTTATCTGAATCCTTGAAACAACAATAATTCCGCTGCCCCATATAGTTTCCACCACATTCGAATAGCCCAAATTCATTCCGCTTCTGGCTAAGATGTTTTTTCTATTGGTCTGGAGTCTAACATCGCACTGTGAAATCATCTCACCGCCCCAGCCGCCGTTGAACATCTTTAAGTGTTCCCCATCAATGTTATTCCATAACAAACTAGAAGGTGATTTAACCTCAAATTCATACAGCGAATAACCCCATGCGGTCGCTCTTTGAGTTCCATACATTCGCACATAACGGGCTACTACGGGCTCAATTCTTATATCATCCACGCCGCCGTCCCCATCTGTCTCTGTGTAAACAGGTATCCAGCTCTGGGCATCATCTGATATTTCAATATCGTATTGTTTACCGTAAGCAGCCTCCCAACTGAGCCTGACAGCATTAAATTTTGTCGGTGACCCTAAATCAACATAAATCCACTGAGGGTCAGTGAACTGACTGCTCCACCTGGTTAAAAAATTGCCGTCAATTGCTTTATCCGGAGACCGATCGGGATCACCATTTTCTATAGATGAGGCAGCAACTCCCGCTATAGCAAGATTTAACTCTTCCATAAAACAATACGAATCATAGCCGCCGGAATTTATATCTTCTCGTTCATCCATAATTATTGATAAACCAGATAAAAGGGTATTTGTCTCTATGCTTCCCCTGTCAAAATTAACAGCTGAACACCCTGCACCTGTCTGCATGTTTTCGCTCAAGCAATATACTACCACGCTAACTGTACCTTCCGGTGCAACACCAGCCGCTGTTTGCCGAAGATATTTAAATTCTCCTGTGTGACTATCGCTGGTAAAAACAGCCAGGGGAGGATTAACATATCCATCCTGGAAATCATAATCATAAAATTCAACTTTAAGAAAAGCATTGCCCGTATAACTCTCTTCTCCCTTCACCCACATGTTAAAAATAACTTTATCCCCGGGATTAATCGGATATAGGTTTTGAGGGCTGGAAGCATCCCTAAGAACTTGAAAAATATAACCGCCGGCACCATCAGGGCCGCCATCATTCCCTATATTATAAGCCCATTTCCCTTCACAGTTATTAGTATTAATAGTTCCAGCCGTAGCTACATCACCGCCCATTGTCCAGTAATCAGCATCACTGCCCCAGCCATCGTTCTCCTCAAAACCGTAATTTAACAGCAGGCTGCTACCCATAACACTATAACTGGGTTCAATTACTATCAGGCTATGTCCTTCTTCCACAAATGCTGTAATTTCTTCTGTCCTGGAGTTATAATTAGCATCTAAAAAAACTCCTTCTCCCAGGATTAAAATGTCCTGTTCATAAAGCTGGCTGCTGTCATAAGAACTAACATTCGGCAAACCCGCGTCTGTTTTCAGATAGTTTAAAATTTCATTGTCGGGGTCATAAACCATAATTTTTGCCGAAAACAAATTATCAGGGATTATCAGTTCAACAACATGTGCTATCTTTTTACTAACAGCTACCACCTCCGAATTCTCTATCAGCTCCGCTTTAAGATAGTATGTGCCTGTATCAGCAGGCATTGTCCAGGGAATGTTTTTAACAGGCCTTTCAAAAGGAAGAACCGTTACATCCAAAATGTATTCAAAGAAAACCTGTGTTTCATCTTCACTGGTTATCTTACAATTTAAAACCCCGTTTTTAAACTGGTCTGTGTCATTAAATATACAAACATTTATATCTCTCTCCTCCGAAGGAGTGAAATGTCTGTCCCAGAGTTCAATGCTCACGCCAAAAGGAGCATAAACATTTTTCAAAGCCGTCATAACAGCTAAAACTCCCGGATCAGCCATGTCGCCGGTAAGCCAGTTACCGGTACCTGATTCTGACCTGCCAAAATAATTAAAAGGAGCTATCCCGTCCAGATCCAACCTTCTCCATAACTCACCTAATTCCAGAGCAAGAAATGATTGAAAGTCCAACCGCTGCTGGTTAGTACCGTATCTGCCAAGCCAGCGTCGATCAATAGCTCCGGTAAAATCAGAGAGCGAACCGTCATCATGCAGCCAAAACCAAAGAAATTCATTTAACAAGGTTGGTTTATCACTATTGGCCATATCATCTATAGAACGCGCGTACCCAAAACGCCGCTTATTTAATACCGGCCCATTAGAATAAATATAAGGATGGTCTTCGGCAAAGGTAGATTCTATAGGATTCCAGGCCCCCGGTTCAAAATCGATGTTTATATTTATACCCCATTCCCAAGGGCGGGTTGGGTCAATTTCTTTCATTTCAGGTATAATTATTTCTCTTATAATATCTCTGGTTATGTCACCTCCATCATGAGGTTCATTTTGCGGGTCCCAGATAATAATACTGGGATGATTGTAGTTATCATAAAGCCATTGAGTAAACTCTCGCCTTAACTGGGTTATGGAACCACAAGCAGGGCCGGGGCCCCATCTGAAAGGATATCTAGTCGAAGAACGAAATGCCCACTCATCTTCAAGCATTATTCCGTATTCATCCGCGATGTCATACCACTTATTATAAGCGTGTCCTAAATGAACGCGAAAAAAATTGAAATTGTGTTCCTTGGGAATATCAATCAGAATATTTTTTATCCAGTCGCCATCCCAGACCAAATCCGTTCTTTCAGGGTCAGACATAAATCGATGAAAGCAAATATTACCGCCTTTTAAGACAATACGTTTATTATTCAACAAAAAGTCCGAGCCGGCTATTGTAAATTCTCTCATGCCAAAGGTAGAAGTTAAAGTATCAGCCTCGGCTGTCCCGCCAAGCTTTACCTTCGTGATTATTTTATAAAGGAAGGGGTTGTCCGGAGACCAGAGTTTCATATTTTCTATAGGAATGTTCAAGGAACAGGTCTTTTCCTCAAAAGCCGATATAATGTAATCTGTTGTTATTTCAGCTGAAACCGGATTGTTTGTGGATTTTTCGTACGCTTTTGAGGATATAGTAATTTCCTGAGCAATGGTTCCTGAATTTTTTATAGTTATTTTGGCCTCGGCCGTATGAGCGTTAATATCAGGTGTTATTAAAACTCTTTCTATGGTTGGATTATGAGTAAGGATTAAGGAAACATCTCCCCAGATACCCAGGGGATAAATCGCGTTGTCAGGATCTGTTTCTTCTGTTGTTTCCTCATAATCGTATCCAACAGCACTTTCAGGCGGCAACGTTCTCTTTTGCCCAACCTTTACCATAAGCACGTTTTCGCCGTCATATTTTATAGCGTTTGAAGCATCATACTTCTGAGAAGTATAACAGCTGATATAACTGCCCAGCTCTTCAGTATTAAGCCATACAGTTGTTCCGTATCTGCTTTGCCTTATATTTATAAAAGCTTGAAGATGCTCTTGTAACGGGCTTAAAGTAAAGGTCTTTCGATACCAGAAATAATCATAATCCTTCCAATTTTCAATAGAAGGATCAGCTAAATCAACAAAACCGGGAACGGGGGCTGTAGATGCGAAATACTGCGGCTGTGTTCCATCTTCGGAGGGCTGAACATTCCAGATTCCATTAAGACTGATTTCCTCCCTGGGTAACATAACGGGCTGAACAACAACCTGGCCGACATCAAAATTAACGGCTGAATACCCGGAACCTGGCTGCATATCCTCGCTTACACAAACTAAAACCGCCTTAACCGCTCCATCAGGAGCGACACCGGTCACTATCTCCTGAAGATAATCAAACCCTCCTGTATGGCTGGTGCTCGCGGAAACCTGCAAAAGATCATTTGCATTATTATAAAACTCTACTCCAAGAAAAGCACTGCCTGTATAATTTGCCTCCCCCGTTATCCACATAGTAAAGGTAATAATCTCTCCCTGCGTGACTGAGTATGGATTCTCGGGATTGTCAGTGTCTCGAAGGACCTGAGAACAGTATCCAATGGCATTTGCCGGGCCGCCGTCGTTGCCTATATTAAACGCCCAGCTCCCCTGATAAGCATTAGCTTCAATGGTTCCGTTGGACGCGGCATCTCCATCCTTCGCCCAGTAAGCGGCATCTCCACCCCAACCGGTATTATCTTCAAAACCACTATTAATCAACAAATTCTTTTCTTCAATTACTGTTACCGCGCCATCATCAAAATTGACCGCTGAATATCCGGAGCCTACGACCATAGCTTCACTTGAACAAACTACGGCTATGCTAATTGTCCCGTCCGGAATAATACCGGTTACAATCTCCTGGAGATAGCCAAATTCCCCCGTATGGATGGTACTGGTAACGGTCTGTATAGGAGCCCCTTTATATCCCCCTTGCCTATCATAGTCAAAAAATTCAATTTTCAGAAGAGCATTTCCTGTATAATTTGTCTCTCCCGTCATCCACATGGTAAAGATAACCCTGTCTCCATGAGTAACGGGGTATAGATTACCAAGATCGTCGGGGTCAAGTAAAACCTGAAGAGTATAAGCACCGGCGTCCTCAGGGCCAAAATCATTGCCTATATTAAATGCCCAGTCTCCCTGGCAAGAATTGGCCTCAACAGTTCCCCTGACAGACGTGTTGCCGCCCGTTTCCCAAAGAACAGCTTCACCGCCCCAGCCGGTATTATCTTCAAAACTGTAGTTTTGCAAAATATTTGTCTGCGCGGCTGCCGGGCTTGGCAACGATATTAAAGTGATAAATACGGTTGCAGCAAGCGTTAAACTAACCAAACACATTTTTTTCATTTATAACACCCTGTAAATACCGGACTTAGCCAAAAAGCAATTATAACAAAAAGTGCACGTAAAATCCGGGTTAAAATTTTGAGCTCAAGGGCCTCGAGTTCCTGACGTTTTATAAAAACCTCAACAATCGAGACCCTCGCCTCTTCAGATCTGACACACATAAACCATAAGCTGATTCAGCTTAGTTTTATTTGCGTTTTCTCCATGCGAATCCGAGCAGACCTATCAATCCTGAACCAAGCAAAAGCAAGCTGGTTGGTTCCGGAATCGGAGTTACAGTAAGATCGGCAGCGTCAAAATAGGCCGACTTGCTACCGATACCCATATTCTCACTTAAAGCGTAGGCATTTAACTTTACTGTCCCAACAGGCACAAGACCTGACGCCGTTGCTAATGTCCAAGGCGTGTCAGCGCCATAACTTGAACTCAATGCTGTTCCTAAAACTACATCTGCGTCATTTAAGAA
>JAGLRQ010000102.1 GCA_023136205.1 Candidatus Auribacterota bacterium | reverse complement strand
GATTCCAGGCGTGTTTCCAATTTAAGAAATTTTGCCATTAATAATAATATTCAGATTCTTGTTATCAATATCGATTCCTTCGCGAAAGATGAAAATATCATAAATAAGCCCAATGATAAATTGACAGGCAGAAAACCGATTGAATTTGTTCAACTTACCGCTCCAATTGTAATTGTGGATGAACCGCAAAACATGGAAACGGAAATCAGGAAGAACGCGGTTAAAAACCTTAATCCGCTTTGCACTCTGCGTTATTCAGCAACCCATACAAACCGCTACAACATGGTTTACAGCCTTGACCCTGTAAAAGCCTATGACATGGGGCTGGTAAAACAGATTGAGGTAGATTCCATTATTACTGAAAATGATTTTAATGAAGCGTATCTTTGCCTTGAAAAAACAGCCGCGGCAAAAACCCGCACTTCCGCTAAAATAAAAATAGACGTAAATACACCTGGCGGTGTTAAAAGAAAATCCGTTACCGCGAAGGTTGGAGATGATTTATACAATTTATCCAACAAAAGAGAGATTTATAAAAGCGGATATATTATTAACGGCATTGATGTTTCTGAAAATTTAATTGAGCTTTCAAACGGTAAAACCGTTTTTGCGGGGGATACGCTAGGCGGACTTTCCGATGAGGTTATGAAGGTTCAGATTCGCAAAACAATTGAAGAACATTTTTTAAAAGAAAGAAAGCTCAAAATCAAAGGCATAAAAGTACTTTCACTTTTCTTTATAGACCGTGTAGCCAATTACCGTGATTATGATTCGGACAGCAATCCGTTTAAAGGGAAATTTGCCAAATGGTTTGAGACAGTATATAAGGACATATCCTCCAAATCAGCGTATAAGGGTTTAATTCCGTTTGACGCGGAGAAAGTACATAACGGTTATTTCGCGGCGGATAAAAAAGGTAAATGGAAAGACACAAAAGGCAATACACAGGCAGATGATGACACCTTTAAGCTGATAATGAAAAACAAAGAAAAGCTTTTGGATATTAACGAACCCTTGCGGTTTATTTTTAGCCACTCGGCCTTGCGTGAGGGTTGGGATAACCCCAATGTTTTTCAGATATGTACATTGAATGAAACGCGATCGGAACTTAAAAAGAGACAGGAAATAGGTAGAGGATTAAGGCTTTCAGTAAATCAGGAAGGCATGCGAATACAGGATACTACTATTAACCGATTGACAGTTGTAGCCAATGAATCGTATGAAGATTTTGCCAAACAGTTACAATCTGAAATTGAAGAAGATTGTGGAGTATCCTTTAAAGACAGAATTAAAAATAAACGGAAAAGGGCAGCGGTTAAATATCGGAAAGGCTTTGACCTGAACGGTAAATTCAGGGATATCTGGGATAAAATAAAACATCAGGCCACCTATCGGGTAGAATATGATACTGCCGGCCTTATTGAGAAAGCGGCGAAAGCCGTTAATCAAATGCCCGCTACAGGAAAAGCAGTTATAAAAACAACAAAAACCGCGCTTGAATTTGACAAAACCGGTATTGTTATGGAAACAAAAGCCTCTTACGTGACATCACTTGACGACACGTTTTTAATACCCGACATTCTTTTTTATATACAGGAAAGAACGGAACTTACACGCTCCACAATTTTGGGAATTCTTAAAAAATCGGAAAGAATCGCCGAGGTATTAATTAATCCACAGCTTTTTCTTGATAATACCGTTATCGCGATAAAAGATGTTCTTACGGATTTAATGATTGAGGGTATTAAATACGAAAAAATTGGTTCAAAAGAATATGAAATGAGATTGTTTGAGGACTATCCAATACATGTCAACGACCTGACTTTTAAAATAAAAAAGAAAGATAAAACCATTTACAGCAATCTTGTTCCGCTTGACTCCAATGTCGAATATGAATTTGCCAAAGAATGCGAAAGCAGAGATGACATCGAATTTTATTTCAAACTTCCTTTTTGGTTTAAGATTAAAACACCGATAGGAAATTATAATCCCGACTGGGCTTTGATAAAGAAGAACGAAAAAACGGTTTACTTTGTCGCCGAAACCAAATCGGCAGGACAGGAATTGAAAATAAGTGAAAAAAGAAAAATAAAATGCGGGTATGCTCATTTTAACGAGTTTGAGAATGTTAAATACAGACAGGTTGCTAGTGTGGGCGAATTGGATTAAGAACCTGTTTTACACAGCTATAGCTGCCGGATGGATGTGAGATTTTCTCAAATGGTATATATACAATATAATAATCCCAAGAAAAAAGGGACAGTCCACCCGCTCGCTGCGCTCGCTTGGGACTTTCCCCATTTTCTTTCTCGGTAGTATTCAAACAAGGTACAATATCATGAATAGCGAAAAAATCAAAAAATCCCTTGAAAACCTGCCTGCCTCTTCTGGAATTTACAGGATGAGGGATTCCGGCGGAAAAATAGTATATGTGGGTAAAGCCGCGAATCTAAAGAAAAGGGTTTCATCATATTTTCAGAAAAAGAAACATCCTGATTATAAAACCAGCCTGCTTGTTACCGAGATTCACAGTATAGATTTTATAGAAACAGAGACAGAAACAGAAGCTCTAATCCTGGAAAGCAGCCTCATAAAACAATTCATGCCTAAATATAATATTATGCTTAAAGATGATAAAAGCTATCCTCTTGTAAAGGTGGTTTTCGGTGACGGAATCCCGGGCATAAAAGTCGTAAGAGAAAAACAGAAAGATTCGAATATTTATTACGGGCCTTATACAGATGTTAAACTTTTAAATAAAGCAATTTCTTTTCTTAAGGCGAATTTCAGGATAAAAAGATGTGCTTATAGAGAGCCGGATGAAAAACAATTCAGGCATTGCCTTTATTATAAAATGGGGGAATGTGATGCTCCCTGTGTAGGAAAAATATCTCCGGAACAGTACATTGAAAGGATAAAGTATATATGCCTGGTCCTTGGGGGAAAAAGAGCCCGGTTGGTTTCTTCGATGAATTCAAAAATGAAAAACCTTTCTGTTTCGCAGAAATATGAAGAAGCCGCGTATTTGCGCGATTGCATAAAAGCTCTAAACTCTCTTTTCGGAAAGAAGAGAAAGAACCGCGATATGATGTTTTCGGGAGATGTCAATAGAAGCGGGTTAGAGGAGCTCGCCCGCATTCTTAAAATTAAAAAAAGTATTTCTATCATAGAAGCTTTTGATGTGTCTAATATTTTTGGCAGTCAGGCCGTCGGTTCTATGGTGCGTTTTGCGGATGGTTTGCCTGATAAGAGAAACTATAGGAAATTTTCCATAAAAGAAATAAAACAGGCAGATGATTGTGCTATGATATCCGAGATTGTGAAGAGGAGGTATAAAAGAGTTCTTGACGAGGGAAAACAGCTTCCGAACCTTATTCTTGTGGATGGAGGCAGAGGTCAGGTATCGTCAGCAGTTAAATCTTTAAGTTCCATCGGGATTGCCGAAGTTCCTGTTGTAGGGTTGGCTAAAAAACATGAGGAGCTTTACCTTCCACACCTTGCTTTTCCTGTCAGGATGAATCGCGATTCCGGGGCAGTTCGACTGCTTCAGAGAATTCGGGATGAAGCCCACAGGTTCGCAATAAGCTTTCACAGGAAAAAAAGGAGCTCGACGATGTTTGCTTCATTTCTTGACAGGATAAATGGAATCGGCCCGGTCAGGAGACGGAAACTGCTTGCAAAATTCGGCAGTATTCCGCAGATTTTAAAGGCTGATGAATTAGAGATTTCCAAATTCGCGGGTGTAAGCATAGAATTCGCGGGCAAGGTTAAGGGACAGTTAAAGAAGTTAAAAGGTAAAACAAAGAAAAGATTAGAAGAAACTTGAACCACATTTGCCCCCGCCAGAGGCGGATAAGCGCCAATCTGCATAAATAGAAACATAGAGGATTGAAATATATTTCACCTTTTGATAAACTTGAAAAAGTTGCCGGATTACTGAGTTAGTACAGTATATGAAAATGGAATGAAAGGAAAAAGATAGACGATGTCTAAAAGAAGACAAATTATGTTTTTGTTTATTTTCTCTCTTGTGTTCGCTAATACTTTTACGGCCTTTGGCCGTGTAGTGGATGAGATCGGCAAGCCATCTAACCTATCTGACATTGAAAAATATTTTCCACTTACCCCTGAGTCCCGAGAAAAGTTGTTCGAGCTGGGATTTGTCGTTCTGGCAGATGTTAAAACTGATAATTTGGCGTCGGGCTATTATAGCCTAGAGATGAAAGACCAAATTTGCGTCTTTCTCACTACCGATGCAATATTATCTGTTTTGTACAGACTACAGGAGAATCTTTTAAAATCAACGGAGAAAGATTACTTATATGACAGCCTTGAGCAATTATGTGTTGATATGCAAAGTGAATGCATGGAGCTGCTAGAAAGCGGGGTTGTCAAGGAGCCTCTCGTTAAAGCTGCTCTTAAAGAAAACGTGATATTCTTTACTGTAGCTTGCCGGCTTCTTGAAAAAACAACCGCGGTTCCCAAAGGTCTTAAGAGGCGGGTAGAAAAAATCGTTAAGAAAATTAATAAATGTAAAACTACAGAATATTATCCCGGTGAAGACTACACCCAGTATAAAGTGAGAGGATATTATAAAGGGGATCCTGAGCTTGAGAGATATTTCAGGTGTATGAAATGGCTTAGCAGAAAGATATTTCATGTTGTAAATCCACAAAAAAATAAGAGGCTGGATAGAGAACTTGTTCAGGCTGTAATTATAGCCAAAATACTGAAAGATAATCCGCAGATGGAGAAAGAACGGCTAAGAATATATGAAGTTATTACAATGTTCATTAATCCTCCGGATAGTATTACCCTGCCCATGGCCCAGAAGGCGACAAACTCTGTATTTGGAAACAAGTTTGATTTAAATATTTTAGCTAAACCGGAGAACCTTATCAGATTGCGCAAAGAATTTGAAAATTTAGAATATCCAGAGTCAAAAGTTGTTCCTCTATTAACATGGCCTAAGGATTTGCCAATGCTCAAAAAATATATCCAGTTTATGGGTGAACGTTATGTGCCTGATAGCGAGGTATTCTGTGAAACATCTGAGCCATATGTCGAAGGAAGATATCTGCCTAAAGGACTGGATGTTATGACAACAATCCTGAGTTCAGAAAGAGCAGAGGAACATCTGAACTCAGAAATAAAAAAGTATAGAAACTTAGAAGAAAAACTTGTAAAGATGAACGCCAAGTTTTCCCGGTATTCGGAAGATGATTGGCACAAAAGTATCTATAATAACTGGCTTTATTGCCTGAAACCTTTACTGAAGAAATTTGACTCAAGATATCCTCTTTTTATGCAGACTAAAACCTGGCAGGATGAGAAACTAAATACTGCCCTATCCAGTTGGGCTCAATTAAGGCATCTTTATGTCCTTTATGCAAAGCCATCTTATACATGTACTGGTATAGTCAAAGGTGGAGGATATGTTGAGCCTATACCTGAATTCTATGAAGAAGTAGCAGGACTATTACAAAGGATGCAGACTAGTCTCTCTGAACGAGAAATGTTCCCGGGCAAATATCGCAATTTGTTTAAAGATGCGATAAATGGACTAAATAAATTTGTCCGCTATGCCCGGAAAGAACTTGATGGAAAGCCTCTCTCAGATTATGAAAAAGATGATATCCACCATTTTGGTTCCTGGTTAAAAGGCTTTGATTTAAAAAACCCATTAATGATAGTTGATATCTGTACGGATTCCTACAACCAACAGGTTCTACATGCTGGTACAGGTTCTTACAATCCCATTATAGTCATTTTTAAAGATGATCAGGATAATTCTCGAGCAGCTGTTGGATATGTAATGAGTTATTATGAATTTGTTGAAAAGGGCATTAATAGGCTTGACGATAGCCAGTGGAAAAAGAAATTGGAGGAAGGTGTTGAACATCTCAGGCCGGAATGGACAAAAAGCTTTCTTTTCTCATCGAAGGTAAAGAAACCAGCAGAAGAGAATTTTGATAATAGTAGAAAGTCACGAACAGACTTGGATTTGATGTCCATTGAAGACAGGAAGAAGCTAATTGAAAAAATCAAGAAAGAACAACAAGAGGCTCGGTGGAAGCGACACAAGAAAGAAATAAGAGAAAACCGGAAGCGGCTGAAACAAGAGAAAATGAAAGGCATAACAGATCCGGAAAAGATAGCTGAAATTATGCTGGAATTGAGCATCGAATATAGCTGGTCGAATGATTTTAATGCAGCCATGCAAGGCTACAAGGAAGTAATTTCAATTAGCCCACAAGGAAAAGCGGCTAAAAAAGCATTGCTGAAAATAGCTGCTCTTCTAAAATGTGCCTATTACAATAAGAAGGCCCTAAAGCGATTCTCCATGAACGCCTCAAAGCAATCCCCTGATCTAACACAAATTCAAGATATATATACAATGGTCTGTTATGCTGATATTGAAGTAAACGAAAAAGATATTGTTGAGGCATATATGGATGTAGTGAAGAAATATCCCCGTGATAACTGTGCAATGGAAGCTCTTAAGAGGTTGGGCGATTTCTATTATAAACAAACCGAATTAGAAAAGGCCTTGTCTTATTATAAAAGATTAACTAGAGATTTTTTAACAAGGTATTCTGTGGAAAAAATTATCGAAATTTACAGTAAACTTATAATAGATCATTATTGGCAAAAGAAGTATGAAGAAGCCCTGAAATTACATGAAGAATTTATCTCTTTTATTCCTTATTTAGCCTTATGTTCTGGAAGCTTAGAACTTGATATAGAGGCAGCAGGCAAGGTTCAGATTATAAAGGCTGGGGGCGGTTTTGACTGGCAGCCTCTGAATTTGTTTACTGATGCAGAAAACAGGATCAGTCTGGAGGATTATCAAGGCGCGATTTCTGTATTGGAGGATATCATAGAGTCTTATCCTGACTGGAAGCTGATTAACAATGTGCACGCTCTAAGAGTTTTGTGCTGCTCAATAACAGGCAAGATCAAGGGATCCTCTCAACTTGAGCTTGAGTCCATGGTTAAAGAAAAACTCCTAGAGGATGTGCGTAGGAAAGTCTTTTGGAGGCTGGGTAATGTTTACCGAGACCGAAAAGACTTTATAGTAGCAGCTTCTGCCTACCAACGGGCTCTCGAGGTTAACGATATAACCTGGTGGGATAAAAAGGACATATTAGGTTTGATGGCAGAGTTGAGGTGGGAAACTCAAGGAGAAGTCAATCTCCCACCGCTCATGTATGACATCAAACTTTCACCCGAGGAGATATCCTGGTCAACAGACACAGACGTTCCTGTCAGGGCTGAAATTCATTATGGTTTTGATAAAAATAATCTTAAAAATGTCTTTCAGTGGAAGGGGAAAATACAAACCTGTCATCGGGAAAGCCATTATAAGGTTAAAATTTCCTATCAGGATCCAGGCAATCGAAAAACTACGGTTATTAAGGGAGAAAAACCCTTCTATCTGGAACCTAATAAGGAGTATTATCTCCAGATCATTTGCGAGTCAGAAGAAGGAGTTCGGGGAAAAAGCCTCAAATACTCTTTATTTACTGATATAGAAAAACCAAGTGTAACCTTAATTTCACCCCGGCGTAATGCTGTGTTGGATGGCGAGGTGGAGTTAGAAGCAGAGATCTCGGATAATACAGGGATTGCTGAGGTTGTTTTTGGTATTTGCAAAAACCAATATTCTCGGGAACTTGCCTACCTGACTAACCCGCCTTTTCGGACAAAGGTAACTTTGGAAAATATAGAAAATGGAAATTATGATTTAAACGTATGGGCAAAAGATTTATATGGTAATAGAGCAAACAGAGGTATTGATATTCGCATTATGAATTCTAGAGGGGATATCACTCCACCGAAAGTGAAAATTATATTCCCCCAATCAGGGGCAGAGTTATCCGGCAAAGTCAAAATGATTGCCGAGGCTGTTGATGATCATAAAATGGGATACGTAAAATTTTTTATAAATGGTCAGGATGAAGGCTGTGTTTTCAGGCCGCCTTATGAGAGAGAATGGAATACTACTTTCTATTATCCTACTGGATATCAGATTCAGGCAAAAGCATGGGATGAATCAGACAATGTAGGAGAATCAGAAATCATTAGAGTTACAGTAAAGGAAACACCGGAGCATATAGCAAGACAAAAAAAATACCCCCAAAAAAACAAGCTTATCGAGCACATGCGTAAAGAAATGCCAAGAGTCAGGGACGGGATTCATTTTGTAGATTTGCCTGATTCTATTAAAATAGGTGTGCCAACTAAGATATCTTGGAAAATTACCAGGGGAAGTAATATTGAATGCACAGATCTTCGTTGGGATTATTTATCTCATTTGAGAAATTCGGTAGCAATAGAGTATGTTAACGGCTACCACTATAGAGGGAAAAAATTTAGTGGTAAAAGCGGAGAAACATTTACAGACGAAATACTTTTAGTAGACGAAATGCTTTTCTATGATACAACGAAAGGTTCTCCAATAATGCTGGTTATCCATGCTACAATTGACGGTCAGGAAGTGTGCTCCAGGCTGGTAAATCTTTATGTTATTCCAGAGAGCCAAAAGTGATAAAGTTGGAAAAAAGAAAAAAGGGAACGCTTTTTCCTGTACAATATTGATGCTCGGAGTGGTTCTATGTTGTTTTTTTTTGAAAAACTCTTTTCTTGAAAGCAAATAATTTTGTTGCTATACTCACAATTCCGATTTATCTGTATATTAAAGATATTTAGTTTTATGTTTATATGCTATATATAAGTTGCAACATGCGTGGATAGAAACAGTTAGGTTATATTTATAAAGAAAAGAATGGAGAAATAGATATGTTTGGATGGATTCTTAAAAAGATTCTTGGATCGAAAAACGCGCGGGACTTCAAAAAACTGAGGCCCGTTATTGAAGAAATAAACCGTTACGAAAAAGAGTTTCAATCCCTTTCCGATGACGGGCTTCGCGCAAAGACCGTCGAATTTAAGCGGCGTGTTAAAGATGAGATTGAGAAGAGGGGGATACCTGAAAAACTTGAGGAACTCAGGGAAAGAAGATCTTCTTCCTTTGATCAGAAAGACAAAAAAGAAATAAAGAATAAAATAAAAGAGATATACAACAGTATCCTTGATCCGATACTTCCTGAAGCATACGCGGTTGTGAAAAACGTGTGCAGAAGGCTTCTCGGTTCAACGATTACTGTTTGCGGCGACGAAATAAAATGGGACATGGTTCCCTTTGATGTCCAGTTAGCAGGAGCCATAGCGCTGCACCAGGGCAGAATTACCGAGATGGCAACGGGTGAAGGGAAAACGCTTGTTGCTACAATGCCTCTTTATTTAAACGCGCTTACGGGAAATAATGTACAGCTTATTACCGTTAACGATTTTCTTGCCAACCGTGACAGTGAGTGGATGGGAAAGATTTATGAATTTCTCGGGCTAACGGTTGGCTGTATCCAGAATAGAATGAGCCCGGAAGAAAGAAGTAAGATGTATGAGCGCGATATAACCTATGGAACAAACAGCGAATTTGGATTTGACTACCTTAGAGACAACGGGCTTGCGACATCAAAAGAGGATATTGTTCAGAGGGGGCACTTCTTTGCCATTATTGATGAGGTGGATAGTATTCTTGTAGATGAGGCCCGTACGCCTCTTATTATTTCAGGCCCTTCAAGTGTTTCCACTCATAAATACGATGTTTTGAAGCCGGATGTGGAGAACCTTTACAGAAATCAGACGATGTTTTGCAACAGGTTAATCAAAGAGGCCCGGGAGTTAGTGGAAAGTGAAGGTTATAACGATTCGGAGGCCGGGATTAAGCTGTTTCAGGCGACCAGGGGGTCCCCTAAAAACAAACAGCTTATGAAACTTATGGAAAAGGGCGAAATCAGGCGGCTGATTGAAAGAACCGAACTTGACCTTAAATCAGATATGAAGAAAGAGGCAGAGATTAAGGTTCTCGAGGATTTGTTTTTTAATATCGATGAAAAAGGCCATGATATAAAACTTACCGAGAAGGGAAGAATTACTTTAAGCCGGGGTGATGAAGCTAGATATGTCATTCCCGATATTATTACGGAATGCCAGGAAATAGATGAGGATGATGCTCTTTCCGATGAAGAGAAAACTAAACGGAAATCAGAACTTGAAAAGACATACGCGGAAGTCAGCGAGAGAATTCACAATATAAACCAGCTTTTAAGAGCATATTCTCTTTTTGAGAAGGATGTGGATTATGTAGTGGCGGAAAACAAGGTTGTTATAGTGGATGAATTTACAGGGAGGATGATGCCCGGCAGAAGATACAGTGATGGGCTTCATCAGGCGCTGGAAGCGAGGGAAAATGTAAAGATCGAAAGGGAAACCCAGACATATGCTACGGTTACCATTCAGAATTACTTTCGCCTTTATGACAAACTCGCGGGGATGACGGGTACAGCAGAAACAGAAGCTGAAGAATTCAATCATATTTACGGGCTTGATGTAATTGTTATACCGACGAATAAACCATGCGCGAGGGTTAACGATAACGATGTTATATACAAAACAAAAAGGGAGAAATACAGCGCAATAATAGATGAAATCAGTTCTCTTTATAAGGAAGGACGTCCTGTCCTTGTCGGTACTGTCAGCGTTGAAGTTTCAGAACTTTTAAGCAGAATACTTAAAAGGAGGAAAATCCTGCATGAGGTTTTAAACGCTAAATATCACCAGAAGGAAGCGGAAATAATTAAAAGGGCCGGGCAGGGCGGTGCCGTAACTATCGCCACAAACATGGCTGGCCGCGGAACGGATATTAAACTTGGTGAAGGAGTAGTGGGGAAAAATGGCCTGGCTGTTATTGGTACCGAACGGCATGAATCGAGAAGAATTGATCATCAGCTTAGGGGTAGATGCGCGAGACAGGGAGATCCGGGAAGTTCAAAATTCTTTGTGTCCTTGGAGGATGATTTGATGAGGCTTTTTGGTTCGGACAGGATATCAAGCCTGATGCAAAGGATGGGGATGGAAGAAGGCCAGGAGCTCGTTCATCCGCTTCTGTCAAGATCTATTGAAAACGCGCAAAAAAAGGTGGAGCAGAGAAATTTCGAGATACGTAAACATACACTGGAATTTGATGATGTCCTGAATAAGCAAAGAGAAGTTATTTACGAGAACAGAATGCAGATACTTAATGCTTCTGATACCGAAAAATATTATTTAAGCATTGTTCATGAGCTTATTTCAGAAAAAGCTGATGAATTTTGCCGGTTGTGCAAGGAAACTCTTGAGCCTGATGCCGCAGAGTTTATCAGATGGGCAAACCAGCTGGCGCCTGTTCATCTGAAAGCGGAAGAGGTACTTAAATCAGCAGATGATAAAGACGCATTAACCGGCCTTCTGGAAAACAAAGTAAAATCACTGCTTACTCTTAAGAAGGAGATTGAAGGTGAAAGGGAGATGAGAGAGCTCTTGAGATACGTAATGCTCCATACGATTGACAGAATGTGGAAGGAGCATCTATATAACATGGATGATTTAAGGCAGGGAATTCACATGAGGGCTTACGCGGCTACGGGAGAAAAGTTTGTGCTCGGTGAATACAGCCGTGAAGCATTTGCGATGTTTTCAGAAATGGTATCTAAAGTTAACGAGCAGATTTGTTCATTTGCCTTTAAAACGACTCTAAGTCCGGGAAAAATGGAGGACTTCTTTAAAAATATACCCAGGCAGTACAGACATGATGAAATTACCGGTTTTACCGGGCTTGATGCACCTTCTACCACAGATAGCGGAGAGCTGTCAGGGAAAAAAGAAAAGTCTTCCTCCGCGTTGAGACAGGCGGCCCCGGTCAGGCGGGATACTCCGAAAGTGGGCAGAAATGACCCATGCCCTTGCGGAAGCGGTAAAAAATACAAGAAATGTTGCGGTGCAGACACGTGATGAAAAGCTGGTAAAGAAATTTATTTTGGACGTGGTCTAAATTTAATGAAGATATCCATATTTAAATCCTCTCCTGTTCTTCTGGCTCTTTCGGCTCTTTGCGGGGCAATGATAAGCTTTGGGTACTATCCGGCATTTTTCAGGCCCCTCCTTATTCTTGGTTTAATTATTTTATTTGCTGTGGTAAAAGCTTCTAAAAATGCCAGGTTTGCTTTTTTTGCCGGTTGGATTGCCGGTATTTTTTATTTTGGCCCTCTATTGTATTTTGTGAAATATGTATCTTTTTACGCTATGGTAGTTTTAATCTTATACCAGGGTGTATTTATTGCCTTTTTTGCTTATCTTGTAAAGAAGGTTAGGCAGTTTAGTCAAGGTTTTGAATGTATCGCTGCTCCATTTTTATGGGTTGCTATTGAATTTACGCGCGGATTTGGAGAAATTGGTTTTCCGTGGATGTTTATCGGAAATTCTTTTGACGCGGACTCGGGCCTTGGATGGATTGCTCAAATAGGCGGTGTTTTTCTCATTTCTTTTCTTATCGTATCCGTTGTATCTCTTTTCGTTTATGTCTTTGAGAAGAAAGCAAGAATTTCAGTGAGAATTGCCGGTTTTGTAACTGTTTGTGTGATAACGCTCCTGTTGTTTAAGAGCTCATCCATGGTGAATAATAAAAGAGTTTTGCCTGTGAAAAATATTTTTGCTCAGCCACGCGGAGAACACCTTATAAAAATTGCATTGATACAACCTTCAATATGCCAGAATAAAAAATGGGATAGTAACTATAAGGAATTTATACTGGACAGATTGAGGGATCTTACTTTGGACGCGGCGTTAGCGTTTCCGGAACTTATAATCTGGCCGGAATCCGTATTACCGGGTGTTATCTCTGATGATGAGGAAATTGATGAGTTTGTCAGGGGAATTTGTTCCCAGATTAATACAGCTTTGTTAATTGGTGTCCAGACATCAAAATTCGAAGAAGGAAAAAAAAGGTATTATAATTCAGCTATTTTATATTCTTATAAAGGGGAAAAGGTTGCGCAATATGATAAGTGCCAGCTTGTTCCTTTTGGGGAATATGTCCCCTTGGAGAAAATTATGTTTTTTGTTGGGAATTTATCGCCGATAGATACCGGCTTTTCGCGGGGCAGTGAGAGAACTATTTTTGACCTCTCTCAAGCTTCTGCCCGGATTGATTTTCCATGCAGGTTCGGAGTAAGCATATGTTATGAAGACCTTTTCCCCGCGACAAACAGGTATTATGTGAAAAAAGGTGCTGCTTTTCTTGTTAACCTCACTAATGATTCGTGGTATGGGTATAGCGCCGCGCCGTTTCTGCATGCTATCGCGGCGTCGATGAGGTGTATTGAAAATGGTGTCCAGATGATCAGGTGTACGAATACCGGTTTAACCTGCCTTATTAATAAAGACGGTATTATTACAGATATTGCCGGTGACAAAACCGGTATATTATTCAGGCCTAATGTCCTTCTTCTGGAACTTAATTACAGTGAACGCGAGGCCCCGACAGTTTATAATATTACAGGGGATTTAATAGCATATGTATCGCTTGCAATGACCGTTCTTCTTGTTGTTTCTTATGTTGTTCGGAAAACAAAAGAGTAGAAATAAAACCACGGTTAACTTTAATGATTTGATTTTTTACTATTTACTATTTACTCAATACTCAATACTCAATACGAGGGGGAAACATGCAACATGAATTAAAAGAGAAACTGAACAGCCTTAAAAGTAGAATTGTCCAGATGA
>JAGLRQ010000101.1 GCA_023136205.1 Candidatus Auribacterota bacterium | reverse complement strand
AACCAATCTCATAACGTTACTTTCTTTTGAAACAATGTTGTAATCGTGGGTAGCTATAATAAATGTCTGCCCCTTTTCCCTGTTTAATTTATGAATAAGAGCGGTAAGCTCTCTACTGTTATCCAGGTCGAGGTTTCCGGTCGGTTCATCCGCGAAAACGATCTCAGGATCATTGACAAGAGCCCTGGCAACAGCAACCCTCTGCTTCTCTCCTCCGGATAACTGGGAAGGCCTGTGGTTTACCCTTCCCTCCAGATCAACCTGATTAAGAAGCCCCGATGCCTTTTCAAAAGACCTTTTTCTTGATTTCCCGCTTATAAGGGCGGGAAGCATAACATTTTCCACAGCAGTAAACTCGGGGAGAAGATGAAAAAACTGAAAAACAAAACCTATTTTTGAATTAATTAACTTTGATCTTTTCCGCCCCTTTAGCTTTTTAAAATTATATCCATTAATACATATATCACCGCTGTCAGGAACATCAAGCCCTCCTAATATGTGCAATAACGTGCTTTTGCCCGCGCCTGAAGGGCCGACAACAAAAAACATTTCACCTTTTTCAACATCAATATTAATTCCCTCGAGTACCTGCAATCTCGAAGTACCGGACTTATATGACTTATTAATCTTGCGGGCAGTTAACATGGTACCGAAACCTTTGGTTATTCATATCTCAATGCTTCTATAGGATTTAACATTGCTGCTTTGAACGCCGGATAAACAGCAGCCAGAACCGTAATAAGCATCGCGGCTCCGGCTATAATACTTACATCACCAATATCCATAAACCTCGGGATGCTTTCAAAATAGTATATCTCTCTGGGGAATACTTCAAACCCGGCAAATCTTTCAAGCGCTCCCTGAATTAAATCCAGATATTTCAAAAAAATAAAGGCGGCGGTAACACCAATGAATGTACCAATAACACCTATAAATATCCCCTCTAGCAGAAATATAGAAAGTACTCCCGTACTGCTTAATCCTATTGCTTTTAAAATTCCTACGTCTTTTGTCTTTTCCATAACCATCATTATAAGCGTGCTGATAATATTGGTAGCAGCAACCGCGACTGCCATCGCAAGTACAATAAACATCACGCTTTTCTCGGTTTTTAAGGCTGCAAAAAGCCTGCGGTTCCTATCAGCCCAGCTTTTTGCTCTAAGGCCCATCGGCAAAAGTATTTCATTAAGATTTCTCTTTACGGTATTTGCCCGCGCAATATCCTCTATTCTCACACTTATTCCGTGAACACCATCTCCAAGAACATAAATCTTCTGAGCAGTAGATAAAGGTATAAATAAAAGGTTGGCGTCATATTCATACATTCCGGAATCAAATATCCCTGACACTTCAAACACCATTCTGTTTTTCAAAAAACCCAGTTTTGATTTGACACCTGTAATCGGCAAAATAATTTCAACTTTGTCTCCCGGATAAAGTTGAAACTTTTTTGAAAACTCCTTGCCGATAAGAATACTGTCTGATTCCCATTTCAGATTTTTATTCCTGATATATTTCGACAGAAGAGAAACCTTTTTCTCGTCTTCAATATTAATTCCTCTTAAAAGAACTCCTGTTATGCTGTTGCCAATTCCTACAAGAATCTGGCCATGAACAAAGGGAGTTGCCGATATGACTTCGGGGGTTTTTCCCACCTTTTTTATAACATCAGCGTAGTTATCTACAATACCTTGTCCTTCAATCGTCAGGTGGGCGTTAACTCCTATTATTTTCTCTTTTAAATCTCTCTCAAATCCCGTCATAACAGCAATAACCACAATAAGAACCATAACAGAAAGGGCAACACCTCCTATGGAAAAAAATGTTATGACAGAAATGAATCTTTCTTTTCTTTTTGTTAATAAATATCTCTGTGCAATTCGGAAAGAAACAAAATTCATAATATTCTCAATCAATTTTTTCAGGCTTAAGCTGAGGAAAGAGAACTACATCCCTGATAGATTTATTAGATGTAAGAACCATAATAAGTCTGTCAATACCGATACCAAGGCCTCCGGCAGGCGGCATACCGTACTCAAGCGCCCGAATATAATCCATATCAACTTTGTCCATGCTTCCATCAGCCTGTTCTAAAAATCTTTTTCGCTGTTCTACAGGGTCGTTCAACTCGGAGTAAGCATTTGCCAACTCCTGACCGGCAATAAATAGTTCAAACCTTTCTGATATTTCAGGATCACCCGGTTTCGTTTTTGAAAGCGGGCAAAGCTCCGCAGGGTAATCCACTATAAAAGTAGGCTGTATAAGCTCAGGCTCTACAATATGTTCAAAAACTTTATTAATAATCTCCCATTTCCCCTCGGATTTTTCAAAATCAACTCCAAGTTTTTTCGCTTCAGCAAAAACATCCTTGACTTTCTCAAAATCCACCCCGGTCTTTTCCTTAATTGCTTCAAGCAAAGAAATCCTTTTCCAGGGACGGTCAAAATTAATCCGGGTGTCTCCGTAGGCCACAGGAATATCGCCGTTAATACAGGAATTAACCGTAACAATCATATCTTCAGCCAGCTCCATCATACCGAAATAATCATTGTATGCTTCATACACCTCAAGCATTGTAAATTCGGGATTATGTTTTCTTGAGATACCTTCATTCCTGAAATTTCTGTTTATTTCATAAACCTTTTCAAACCCACCTACTAAAAGACGTTTCAGATAGAGTTCAGGCGCTATTCTTAAATACAGGTCTACACCCAGCGCGTTATGATGTGTTTTAAACGGTTTTGCGGTCGCTCCTCCCACAATATGCTGCATCATGGGTGTCTCAACTTCCAGAAAACCTTTCCCGTCAAAATAAGACCTGATTTCTTTTATAACTTTAGACCTTTTTTTAAAAGTGTCACGGACTTCCGTATTTACTATCAGATCAAGGTATCTCTGTCTATATCTCGTTTCAACATCCGTTAAACCATGCCATTTTTCCGGAAGCGGATGCAAAGACTTGGATAACATCTTCATTTTTTCAAGCATAATTGTAGATTCACCGGTTCTCGTCTTAAAAAGCTTTCCTTCCACACCTATAATGTCACCGATATCTGTCTTTGAAACAAGGTAAAAAGTATCCTCACTAACAGAATCTTTTTTTACATAAACCTGGAGTTTTCCGGTTTCGTCATAAATATCAAGAAAAGCTGTTTTGCCATGTCCCCTTTTCGCCTTTATTCTTCCCGCAACTTTTATAGTTTTATTCTCTTCAAAAGAATCCATAGCGCAGTCTTTTATGCTTTCACGCAAAAAAGAACCGCCATAGGGGTTTAAACCATTTTTTATCAGTTCATCCCTTATTCCTTTCCTAAGCTCAACCTGTTCACCCTCTTTATTTTCCTGTTGCATAATATCCCCTTATAAATATGATACCATCCCTAAAAAACATATTAACACTTAAACAATGTATACTAGACATCTTCGACGACATAGTCAAGTATTTTCCATTTTCAACAAAGACACACAGTAAAATTATCAGAGTTAAATCCCATTAATGAAAATCCAACTATTTTAGCCTGATTTCTTCCGCTTATTGCAGGCCTGGACCTGTAACAATACCCATTCTTTTAAAGCATATATCGCGATTATAGAAGTGATCCGGGCTTGGCCATTTACTGCACACAAAATCGAAAGCTTTTATAGCAGATTCCTTTTTGCCAGCTAATTGATAGGAAATTGCAAGCAGCTCAACATCATCCGCATTAATAGTCTTATCCTCAAGATTCGGCTCGTAAAACTCATGCGCCTGCGCCCCCACTCTTCTTAAAAAGGTTTCGTTCTTTTCTATTGCCAGCTCCTTGCGTAAAAAACGGATAATCATCAGCTGTTCCTCAAGAGATAACCTGCTCTCCAAATGAACTTTATCTTCAGCATCTTCAGCCTGTATAAAAATGGAAATTGCAACATCAGGAAGGGTACCAAATCGATTAAAGACAGGTTTCACCGGAAGTATATTTACCAGCAGGCTATACCCCATTTTATTAATTTCCTGAACATCTTTTTGCGATAGATTCTTGCCTAGTAAAATTCCCGGCCGCACTATAAATACAGCAAACGGATCCAACACCAAAGATACCTGCTGCAATGAAACTATTCCAAAGGAATACTCCTCCCAATTTCTCACAGTCCGCATAGGGCAATGAACAGATTTCCGCTCATCAATCACATAACGGTCGCCAAATACACAGCCTAAAACTCCGACTGTTAATTCTTGATCTTTTTCGAATAAAATTTTATTTATGGCATCTTTTGCCAAGATCCTGGAATCCTTTTCCAGGATGTAAATTACTTCCAGGCCCCCAAGCATATTCCAGATTATCAGCAGCATAAAAAAGGAAAGTAATATTTTTCTTTTTCGCAGTTCACCTGCAAGAAAGTAAATGCCGTATGCGGATATTATACATATCAGAGGTAAAACGGGAAGCCAAAATCTGGGATAACAGAAGCGAGTTACCTGGATAAAAAACAATACCATGGAAAATCCGGGTATTAACATAAGAAAAAGACCCGATTTACACCACAAAACCGATTCTTTTAGTTTTTTTAGAGATACGCCCCATGAAAAAATCCCCAGGAAAAAAAGTATCAAAAGCGGTGTGTTAAGCGCCCGATATAAATCCTTCAGGGAACTTCCCACAAGCACTACCCGACTCCACAGATTTGTGTCAAACTGCCTGAATCTATTAACCCCTCCCGTGGAAATCCAATTACGGTGCAAATCAAAGGTTAACCAGCCTCCTGCTGTAAAATATATAAGGACATACAGTCCCAGTCCAACAACAAGGCCGATAATCAGCCATTTGTTGATTATTACTCTGAATCCGGCAGGAAACAATAATTTTTTTTCTTTCAATATCAAAAAGAAAACACCCATCAGCAGAGGGTACAAACCGTAAGCCTGATCCTTGGTAGATATAGAGAGAAACATGCAAATCCCGAACAGCAGTGAACCTATTATAAGAGGTAAATTTCCGGGTTTGTCCCGATCTACCCTACAAAATTCTTTCAGGTATAAGCACAGTCCATAAAAAGAAAGCATCCACCAAAAAACATATGGTTGGTCTAAATTCGTAGTATGGGCATAATAAACACTCATACCCTGAGAAAGATAAAGCAGAGCTGCTATCGTGCCGAACCATACCGGCATCCAAAACCTGCTAAGAAAAAGAATAATCAAACTCGTTCCCAACACCATCAGCGCTGTTAAAAATCTGAATCGGATTAAACGCCCCGTGGCAATATGTATCTTTTCCTCTAAATCATCCACGCTTTCAGAAGATTTCGGTGAAATAAGGTCATAAATGAGATACTGGAGGGGTGGATATTTATAAACTCCCTGATGCATCATTTCCAAACCGGAGTAATGAGGGCGGGGAATAGCTGCCGCATCCACAGCAAAACTGACAGAATTAGGCAACCCCCAGGTAATCCCGCGAACAATAAAAATCATCCAGATACAAGCAATCACTAACACTGGTATCAATATTTTGGAAATATATTGTCTATATTTTTCCTTGTTTTTCACAAAAATATTTTACCAATTAGATGGACAATTTTCTACCCAATTTGTGTTAAATCCAGAATTTGAATCAGATTGCAGCGAATAACACTAATCTTTTTGGCCGCAGATGATTACGAAAAGCCTCGACATACCACAGCGGGTATGCCTGCATTTTCCGTAATCACTGCAGCTCAAAAATCTTAGTACTCTTTATCCGCATTCTAATACAAAATCTGGATTAAAAAAAAATTATTTTTCATAATAAAAATTATGCTATAGTAAGTAAAAATTATGCAAAATAAATTCAAAAAACTTGTAGATATAATGTCCAAATTGAGGTCTCCTGGCAGCGGATGCCCCTGGGACATCAAGCAAACGCACGAAACCCTTCAAAGCTGTATGGTTGAAGAAACCTATGAGCTTCTCGACGCGATAAATGATAACAATATTCCGCGTATAAAAGAAGAACTCGCGGATATACTTTTCCTTGTTATTTTTCACAGCAGAATAGCTGAGGAAAGCGGGCATTTTGACATTGAAGATATAGTCACCGAAGGCATTGAAAAAATGATTTCCCGCCATCCGCATGTCTTCGGAGATAAAAATATCAAAACCAGCGAGGAAGCCTTACACCAATGGGAAAACATTAAATCCGAAGAAAGCAAGCATCAAGACAGAAAATCAGCGGTTGACGGTATTCCCCGTAAACTTCCGGCATTGCAAAAAGCCGTAAAAATTCAGAAAAAAGCCGCGAAAGCCGGGTTCGACTGGGAAAACATTGACGGTGTCGTAAAAAAAATAGAAGAAGAACTTCGCGAACTTAAAACCGAAATTAAAGCGGATAACAAAAACAATATAACCGAAGAACTCGGTGATTTCCTTTTTTCAGTCGTAAACCTTTCAAGATTTATTGATACCGAACCGGAATACGCGCTTCATAAAACTATTAAGAAATTTGAAAACCGCTTTAGAAAAATGGAAAAAATAATCAAAGAAAGCGGCAAAAAAATGCAGGATATGCCACTTAAGGAATTAGACAATTACTGGGAAATGGTAAAAAAGTAACATTGGAAACAGATACTAAAAGCAGTGAATGGTGAATAGTATTTTATTAATTCATGCAGTACCGGATGCAAGTTTGTACAGTGCAAATAAAACCATGGTTATAATGAGATTATAGGTTTATTCTTTTAACGATTCACAATTCACAAACTACAATTCACGAGTTTTACGATTCGCAAAATACGATTCACGAGATAGTGCAGAGCGCAGGGGGCTATATACTATCCCTCCCCATCACCTTTTTAAACCAGTTCTTTTTTGATTTTCTTATAAATGTCGGAATATCAAGTTCCTCACCATCAATAATCGTCGGATCCGCTTTATCAAAACGCCCTCTTGGCGGCGGAAGGATATCAAGCTGCTGCTGTTCCTCTTCTGATTCACTTTTTTCGGCAACGGTACCACCAGCTAGAACAGTAACACGAACCCTCTCATTAAAATTCTCGTCTATAGAAACCCCTAATACGGAATTAGCGCTGAAATTTGTCATTTGCTGAAGACTTTTAAGAGAAGAATTAACCTCAAACAGGCCAAGATCTCTTCCGCCTATCATACTCACAAGAACATTCTTAGAGTTCATTAACCTCTGTTTATCCATGAGCGGGCTTGCCAATGCCATTTCAACGGCGCGAAGCGCCTTGTCCCTGCCTGTAGCATCTCCAAAACCAAGCATACACTCTCCACCACCCTTGAGAACCGACCTGACATCGGCAAAATCAAGTTTGATAAGGCTTGGCCTGGTAACAATTAAATACAGGGCGCTGGCTACCTCACAAATCACTTCATTTGTAATTTTGAAAGCATCCAAAAAAGAAGTATCCTCTGTCATAATATCAAGCAGCCTATCATTGGGAATGATGATCAGAGAATCCACGTTATCTCCAAGTTTCATAACACCTTCGGATGCCTGCTGCAGCCTATTTTTACCCTCAAACGAAAAAGGCTTTGTTATCAGAACAACAACAAGGCTTCCGGTTTCCTTTGCGGCCCTTGCAATAACAGGGGTAGCCCCTGATCCTGCCCCGCCTCCAAATCCTGCTGTAATGAAAATAACATCCGCGTTTGAACTGGCTTCAAAAAATTCTTTATATGAATTCTCTGCCGCTTCCCTGCCTGTAGAAAAAGTGCCGCCGGTTCCTCTTCCAGATGTCAACGAACCCCCGATTTGAATTTTTCTATGAGCACTGGAACTTTCAAGAGACCCCGTATCTGTATCCACGGCAATAAGCTCCAGCCCCTCTAATCTCCTTTCAATAACTGTTTCAATGGTATTAATACCGCCATTGCCTACTCCAAAAAGTTTAAAAACAAGCTTTTTCCCATTATTTTTATAACCAAATTTAAGCATCTTTTACTTATCCTTCTTTTTTATAGAAGATTTTTCTTCTCAATAGGCTGCTGCCATACGAAAAAACCTTTTTCAACAGATTTATTGGAGAAAAACTGAAATATTTCAACTCGCTGCCATATATAAAACCGAATTTGACCAGGCCTACACAGGTTGTAGATACGGGAGAATCAAGTATTTCAGCAAGGCCGCTAACTTCCAGGGGTTTCCCGATTTTCACTGCCAGTTTTAGCCTGGATTTTGCCAGCTCCTGCACCCCTGGAAGATTACAACATCCTCCTGTCAAAACCACACCGGAACTCAGGAGGCCTTCATACCTTTCAACACGCTTCTTAATAATACCAAAAGCTTCTTCCATTCTCATCTCAACTATCTCGGCAAGCTTTTTCCTGGACATCCTTATTTTGTCTTTTCCAATAGCTCCTTCAACAAAAAATTCCTCATCCCTACCCACCATAGATTTCAACGCGCACGCGTGTTTCCTTTTTATCCTCTCTGCTATCGGAATAGAAACTCTTAATCCTATTGATATATCATTTGTAACATGATCACCGCCAATTGATATAACTTCAGAATGCCTGACAAGGCCATCTATAAAAACAATTATATCTGTTGTCCCTCCTCCCATGTCTATAAGCAAAACACCCGAATCCCGCTCTTCCTGCTTAAGCGCGACCATACTGGATGCAAGAGACTGGACCACCAGGCCTTCAACTTCAAAACCGGCATTTGCAATAGCCTTCACTATGTTGCGTTCGGAAGCTACAGACCCCGCAATAATATAAACATTCACATCCAACTGGTTCCCCACCATCCCTTTGGGATTTTTTATGCCATCCTGCCCATCCAGCAAATATTCCTGAGGGAGAGAGTGAATAACATCTTTTCCGGCAGGCAGCGATATTTCACAGGCTTTATCAATTACCCTTTTAATATCGCTGTCTGTAACAACGCCATCCCTACTGGTAATCGCAGTTGAACCTCTTGAATTTATACTTTTTATGTGAGAACCCGTTATGCTGGCATAAACAGAATGTATTTCCGTTTTTGACATTTTCTCAGCATCGGCCACTGCCTCAATTATAGACTCAACAGTACTTTCAACATTTACAACCAGTCCTTTTCTAAGGCCGTGCGACGGCCTTATCCCTGAACCAATTATTTTTATTTCTCCGTTTTCATTTTTTTCCGCAACAACTACACAGATCTTGGATGTTCCAATATCAAGGCCTACTACAATATCTTCACCGCTTCTTCTTCCAAACATAAAAATTTCTTTCGTTTAAAAATTTCAGTTCCCGCAACATCATCACAATACAGGGACCCTGTCAAATCTTAAATCAATATACTTTTTAATGCGTTCATTTTTTGTTTCATAATCCTTAATAATTTTTACAAGCCTGCTGATATTTTTATCTATCTTCTGGTCAAAATTCCTCTTCTGAAATCTGGTAATTATTTCAGGGGCAACAAGCATTCTAACTTCTTTTGTATCCGATACATCTACCGATTCGGGAGAGACATAGGGCCTTACTTCAACATCTAATGTACATAAAATGAGCCTCAACGCGATTTCGGCATCGGGATCTTTAACCTGTTGCCCGGGAATAAACCCGGAAACATTTAACCCCTTTATCACGGGAAGGTCTTTTTTGCAGGTATTCATTATAGGTTCGAGTATAATCCCCTTTTCATCAACAGGATAAAATCTCCCGGACTCAATTTGAGCTATCATTTCTCTTTCATAAACCTTTATATAAAGTGTTTTCGGTATTTGTCTTCTAACTTTCACAAACGCTACATTAGGAATTGATTCAATATTTTTAGCAATTTCGTCTAATTTTACCGAGAAAATATTTTGTCCGCTTTTAATTTTTGAAGCGGCAATTATATCTTCTTTGCTGTAAAAATAATAATTTGATATTACAACTTTTTTAATATTAAAATAAGGGCTGGAATGAATATACAAGTTTAAAAACCATCCGGCGGCAACTAATACCACAGCAACAATAACAATAACAACAAATTTTGACGATCCACCCTTCGCTGAAAAGCGCAGTATCTTTCCTGCATTCTTTTTTCTCGTAACCCTGAGATTTAAAACACTGTTTTTCTTCCTGCGTTTAAACATAACCAATCTTTCCCCGGAAAAATGCGGAACACTTTCTTTTCTGCTTTAGTCTTTTCTCTGTGTCTCTGTGGCAAATATTTTTCTAATCTGTGTTTACTTGTGTTCACCTGTGGTTTTATTAATATTCAATTTTGCAAATCGGCTAAAGCCTGATGTCAAAATTCTTTCGCAAAGGTCGCCAAATTCTACCCCGCAGCTTTTTGCAGCCTTTGGAAGAAGGCTTGTTTCGGTAAAACCAGGTATCGTATTTATCTCAAGTACATAGCAAAAACCGTCATCGCCAAATATCAAATCAACCCTTGAAAATCCATAACAATTCAACGATTTATGAGCTTTCAGCCCTAATTCCTGGGCTTCATCATAAATTTCCTGAGGTATATCAGCGGGAACTATGTAATCTGTCATTCCCTTTGTGTACTTTGATGAATAATCATATTGTCCGCTCTTCGGAACAATGTTAATAACCGGAAGCGCTTCATCATCCAGGATACCAACTGTAAGCTCTCTGCCCTCAATAAACTTCTCTACCAGAATACTGCTGCCGCCTTCACATCTGAAAGCTTTTTTAACACCTGCTTTATATTCTTCAGGTGTCCTTGCTATAGTCATTCCTATACTTGATCCTTCAAAAGGGGGTTTAATAACAACCGGAAGGCTTAATTCAATCCGCCTAAATGAATTTTCTCTTCGTATAATTTCATAATCCGGTGTTCTTATATCTTCCCTGACAAATATTTTCTTGGCTATCACCTTGTTCAACGAGTTATAATTCGCAAGAACACCTGAACCGGTATAAGGTATATTATAATCCTCAAAAATTTTCTGAATTGTCCCATCTTCACCATACCTGCCATGGAGAGCAATAAAAACTATGTCTAAATCATTTTTCTCAAGCATAAGAGCAATACTCTTATCTGTTTCCGCCCCAATAACTAACTTAACAACATTATACCCTTTCTTCACCAAAGCTCCCGAAATTGCCGTTCCTGAACGAATTGAAATTTCTCTTTCAGACGAGGGCCCGCCCATCACCACTCCAATATCTCTAATTTTATTGAACATTTAAAAACTCCGGTACAATTCTGATTTCCGGTTCAAGAGCAATTCCAAACTTTTCTAAAACTTTTATCTGAATAATTTCTACCAGATTTCTTATATCTTTAGACGTAGCTTTTCCCTCGTTAACAATCATATTCGAATGCTTCATCGACACCCTGGCTCCGCCAAGGCGCATATTTCTCAAACCAGACTCATCAATAAGCTCCCATGCCGGAATACTATCAGGATTCTTGAAAATGCTGCCTGCATTAGGCAGTTCAGGAAAGGCTTCTTCTCTCCGCTTCTTAATCTCTTCAACTCTGCGGGATACAGAAACAACATTACCCTGTGTAAGCATAAAAGAAATCCCGATGATAACAAGTTTACACACAGAAAGGCTACAATATCGATAGCTAAATTTCAAATCATTTTTCTGAAACACCCTTCTTCTTGAAGAAAAATCCAGTGATTCTACCCTCTCTATAATTTTACCCGTATCCTGTTCAAAAGCCCCCGCATTTGAAATTACCGCACCTGCTGCCGTTCCGGGAATCCCGGCCATAAACTCACACCCGCTTAATCCCAGAGATTCAGTTTTTCTTGATAACTCAGACAAAAGAACACCCGCTCCGCATCTGACACAATTGCTTTCCACTTCTATTCTTTTAAAGCCTTGATGGGACATACTAATTACGGCTCCGCGTAAACCTTTGTCGGAAAAGAGAACATTGCTCCCGTTTCCAAGTACTATAAATGAAATTTTATATTTTCTTAATAACCTTAAAAATCCAGAAAGGCTTTCTACGGAATCAGGAATAAAAAATATATCTGCCGGGCCGCCCACATTAAGCGAAGTGTATCCGGCCAAAGGTTCATCAATAAAAACAGAACCTTTGAATTTAGTTTCTAATATCTCTTTTAAAGATTTTTCCATATTTCACGTTTTTAGTATTTTAAATGTCTTTTGTTTAATTTCATTTATATCCCCGGCACCCATAATCATCAGATAATCCCCCTCTTTTAACAGATCGGGTAATAATGGCGGAATTTCGCTTTTATCCGTAACATAGGCGCATTTCAGGCCATTTCTTTTTGCCTCATTATATATTAATGTCCCATCAATTCCTTTTTGCGGTTTTTCAAAAGCAGAATATACATCCGTAAAAATTGTATAATCGCTCCATCTAAAGGCTCTTGCAAAGTCCTTCCATAAATCCTTTGTCCTGGAAAATCGATGGGGTTGGAAAACGGTAACGATTTTTCTTGCATTATCTTTAACCGACTCTTTTAACGCTTTAAGTGTAACAAAAATCTCAGTCGGGTGATGGCTGTAATCTTCAATTACTGTTACACCTCCGACTTGTCCGAGACACTCAAATCTGCGCTTGAGCCCCTTAAATTTTTTAATTGCCATGCTGGCGGTTTCGAGGTTTATATCAAAAAAATCTGCCGCAAGACAGGCAGCCGCAACATTCTCAGCCATAAATGTACCTGGGGACCAGACCTCAAAACTTACCTTATGTCCACCCTTCAATGATAAATTAAAATAACTTTTCATGTTCTTTAATACTAAATCTGAAATATTTATATCACACGCGGTATAACCAAAAGTCTTTTTGTCAACGCCTTTGAATATTCTTGATGAAATGCTGTCGGAACCGTTAATAACAGCCGGCAGAACAGATTCTTTGGCAAACCGGATATAATAATCATGCAATTTCTTCTTTGTTTTATAGAATGACATATGATCATATTCAACATTTGTAATTACCGAAAGATACGGCATATATTTTATAAAACTTCCGTCACTTTCATCTGCCTCAGCAATAAAAAAAATTTTCTCAGGCAATGATTTATTATGAAGGCAAAAATCTATAAGTTCTCCTCCAATAACACAAGCAGGGTTTTCCCCTGCTTCTGACAGAATAATTGAAAGAAGAGATGTCGTCGTTGTCTTTCCGTGACACCCGGCAATAAAAATTCCTTTTTTCCCCTCGGAGAGAATGTTTAAAGCATCCGTCCTATGTAAAATTTTCATATTCCTTTTTATGCCTTCCAGCAATTCGGGGTTATCGTCGGGAATAGCACTGGAAAAAAATATAACGTCAGGGTCTTTTATGTTTTTACCCGAATGAAATCCATTTATCTTTGCGCCTTTTTTAATAAGGCTTTTTATCCTCCGAGAATCATTTTTATCGGACCCTGATACTTCTATTCCGTTTGCGATAAACAATTCGGCTATAGGGCTCATTCCAGCTCCGCCTATGCCTATCATGTGAACTTTTTTTATCCTTTTATCTTTCAAAATCATGCTAATCCTTCCTGCCTACCGGCCCCGAGGAATTCGTAGAATTCCCGGGACTAAAGTCCTTGGAATCTTTCAGATTCCTAAGGGCAGGCAGGGATTTTTACTATTCTCTAAATCCTCTTTGATATGTGACAATATAGTATTCACAGAATCACCTTTTACAAAATTTTTCCACGCACTTTTCATTTTATCCGCGGCATCATTGTGTTTCAGAATATTTTCCATAGCTTCCGCCAGCCTATCGGGATTAGCCTCAGCTTCATGCATCCAGACAGCAGCTCCAAAACCGGAAACTTTTTTAGCATTCAGTTTCTGGTGGTCCTGGGCAGCATAGGGATACGGAATAAAAACTGCAGGCACGCCAAAAACAGATATTTCAGATATAGTAAGTGCTCCCGCGCGCGATACAATAATATCAACTAAAGAATACATATTAGCCATGTCCTCAAGAAAATCCAGAACATTTGCTTCTACCCCCAGATCTCTGTAGGTTTTTTTAACTTCCCGTTTATTGCCTTTTCCACAAATATGTATAACTCCAATATCCATCTTATGTCCAAGTAATTTCAATGTTTGGGGCATTATTTCATTAAAAAATCTCGCACCCTGAGAACCTCCGACAACACCTATATACTTTTTATGTGGATCAAAATTAAAAAAATTCAGAGTTTCCGATCTGTCTTTTTTGACTAAATCCTCTCTTAAAGGATTGCCTGTCCAAATCCACTTCTTATTTTTTTTATTATCAAATTCAAGAGGCATGCCAAAAAACACCTTTCTTGCAAACGGGGCAAGGATCCTGTTCACCTTTCCGGGCAGACTATTTTGTTCTATCAGGTAAACAGGCTTCATTAATAAGATAGCCGCAAGAACAGTTGGAAATGACACATATCCGCCACAACCTATTATAAAATCAGGCTTTTCTTTTGTTAAAATAAAAACAGCTTTAATAAACCCGGAAATTGTTTGAAAAATAAACTTGCTTATTTCGGCCAGGCGAACTTCAGAAAATTTCCCGGAAGGAATACCATAAAAAGTAAATTTGTTCTTTTTCGCGATAATTTCTTCAATTTTCCCCGTTTTCCCAATAAAAACTACTTTAAAATCCGAAATATTTTTTTTCAATCTCTGGGCTATAGCCAAAGCTGGGAATACATGCCCTCCGGTTCCTCCGCCGGCAAAAACCGCTTTCACATTCTCATGCTCCTTTTCCGCTCAACTCTTGAATCTGACAACTCTTTTTCTTTTTAAACGCCTTCCTATATCTTTATCCTGACGTGTAGCTATATTAAACAGGATTCCCATTGAAGCCATACAAATCACGAGATTAGAACCACCATAACTTATAAGGGGAAGTGGAATGCCTGTCACGGGAAGGCATCCTGTCGCCACTCCGATATTTATGACAGACTGCAAACCTATCATTAAAACAATCCCCATTGCAAGTAAATGGCTAAAAAGATCTTTTGCACGCAAAGCTATCCTCAAACCGCACACCATAAACACTACAAAACAGGTAATTACCAGCCCCCCCCCGAAAAAACCCATCTCTTCTCCTATGATTGAAAAAATAAAATCCGTGTGAGACTCAGGGAGAAATCCCATTTTTTGTATGCTTTTCCCAAGGCCTAAACCGGCCAGCCCCCCGGAGCCAAGCGCGATAAATGATTGCGTTAACTGCCACCCGGCTCCATGGGAATCTGACCATGGGTCGAGGAATATTAAAATTCTTTTAAGCCTGTAAGCTTTTATTTTCACCATAAAACAAATCGCCGGCAGCGAAACAAAAAAGCATAAAAGCAAATATTTCCAGCTAATGCCACCGATCAAAAGCATCAAAAATATCACTGCCGATATCAATATAGCCGTTCCGAAATCCGGAATACCGACAAGAATAGCAACAACTATCAAAACCAAAAAAGGAGGAACAAATCCATACCAGAATTCTTTTATCTTTTTCTGCCTCCTGGTAAGAAAATCTGCCATAAATATTACTGTAGTTAGTTTTGCTATTTCAGAAGGCTGAACATTCAGGAAACCTACAGAAAGCCATTGCCTTGCACCGCCGGCCACTTTTCCCACCCCGGGTATCAAAACAAAGATAAGCAATGTGACAGTAGCACCGAGGAGAATATTAGATGCTTTTTTCCAGAAATTATAGTTAATAAAACACATTATTGTAAAAGCGGCAACCCCCACAGCAATCCACATAAATTGTCTTTTAATATAAAAATATTCGTCTCCCCATTGCTTTTGGGCTGTTATGGCACTGGTGCTGTAAACCATAAGAACACCAATACCCAACAAAACCATTATGACTATAAAAATCAAAAGTTTGTCCACAGTCATTAACAAATATCCCTGCATATTAAGGAATTAATATTTCCTGACCTACCTGAAGCCTTGATGCGTCTGTTATATTATTTGCCGCCATAAGCATTTCCACGCTAACACCGCATTCTCTTGAAATCCACCAGAGCGTATCTCCTTTTGCCACTTTGTAAACCTTGTCAAAATCGTATGCGTGTTCATCATCTTCACTTCCCAAAACAATAAGGTCTTCATCATTAACAACCTGTATTTCTTCATCAACTGTAGCAGCTATTTCAGATTTGCTAACCAAAACTTCCTTATCATCTTTAAAAAATTCAGCTTCTGCTATCTCTATACTTACAGAATTTTTATCCGCATCTGTAAAAGAAATCCCCGATTCACTTTTACAGCCGCCTATTAAACCCCAAACACAAACCAGTGATACAGTTCCAACCAGGCAATAACCGAAAATATTTTTAAAATTCATTTTTTCCCTCCTTTCTTTCTTTTCAAAACCTCTGCTTTAAACACCTCTCCCCTTTCTCTGTAATCAGCAAACATATCAAAACTTGAACAGCCCGGTGAAAGTAAAACTGTATCTCCCGGTATCGCAATTTCCGAAGCCTCTTTTACCGCTGAAGAAAGCCTTGCAACTTTTTGTATCTCACATACCCCTTTCAGCTGAGCCTTAATAACATTCGCGTGTTTTCCAATAAGAAAACACATTTTTACTTTCCTCTTCACAAGATTGCGGATTTTTTTAAAACTATCTTTCTTCCATATCCCGCCGGCAATAAGAATTATATTTTTATCAATGGCAGTTAATGCGGTTTTAAGAGCATCAACATTTGTCGCTTTGGAATCGTTTATATATGTTATATCCTTTACTACTCCAACCAGTTCCATCCTGTGATGAAGCCCGCTAAAATTTTCAACTGCCTCAGTAATAACAGCGGACGACACACCGGACAACAAAGAAATCCCGGCAGCAAACATAAGATTTTCCGTATTATGATTTCCCATGAGTTTTGAGATCGAGAGATTTAAAAGTAACTTTACCTTTTTTCTTAATCGCATTTGAATCAATCCATTTTTTACGAAAATCGAGCCCTTTGTTAAATCTCCTCCAACTCTTATACATACGGCACCTCCTTTTTTTGCCGACAAACCAATTTTCTTTTCATCAGCCCCCCTGAACAACCTGTAGCCGTTTCTCTGAATATTAAACAGTTTCTTTTTGGCGGAAACATAGTCTTTTAAATTCTTGTATCGATCCAAATGATCAGGTTCAATGTTAAGGATAGCAGCAATATATGGATTAAAATCAAAACAGCGTTCAAGCTGAAATGATGAAACTTCAACAACAAAAACCTCTCTTCCTGGATTTTCAAGCACCATCTGACTAAACGGCTTGCCCAGATTTCCCCCCGCGTCCGCGTTGATTCCGCTTTTAAGCAACATTGCAAGGACCAACTCGGCTGTTGTGGATTTGCCATTCGTTCCGGTAATAGCAATAACTTTTGAATCGGTTGCGCGGGAAGCAAAGTCTATCTCCGATATCACTTTAATTCCCTTTTTCTCCAGGCAGGCAACAATCCCTTCATTAAGAATAATTCCCGGGCTTACAACACAAAAATCACAATTTGAACAAAATTTCACGCTGTGACGTGAAGTTTCAACCTGTATTCCCTTTTTCTTAAGCTTACGCGCCCTTTCCATAATCTTTTCACCTGAACCTGAGTCGGAAACCGCAACAGACGCTCCATATTTCTTCGCGAGAAGGGCCGCATAATATCCGCTAAGGCCAAGACCCAATATAATTATCTTTTTCCCTTTTATGTCCAAAACCCTACCTCAACTTTAACGTGCTCAAACCCAAAAGAAGAAAAATTATTGCAATAATCCAGAACCTTATTGTCACTTTGGTCTCTTCCCAGCCTTTCATCTCAAAATGATGATGAATTGGAGTAATAAGAAAAATCCTTTTCTTTCGAAGCTTGTAAGAACCCACCTGTAAAATAACCGACAGCGCTTCGATAACAAAAACTCCGCCGATAATTACAAGCAAAAACTCTTTCTTTATAAGAACTGCTGTTATTCCTATCGCTCCTCCAAGAGCAAGAGATCCGGTATCCCCCATAAAGATTTCAGCGGGAGGGGAATTATACCAGAGAAAGCCCAAACCTGCTCCTGCTATGGCAGTACAAAAAACGGTTAATTCGCCTGTCCCGCTTATAAAAGGAGTGTGCAGATAATCTGAGAAATTGGCATGGCCTGTCACATAACTCATAATTGCATAACCTGTGGCCGCAATTACCACACTTCCAATGGCAAGGCCATCTAACCCATCCGTAAGATTAACCGCATTGGACGCTCCCCCCACAACAAGCATCATAAACAGCAGATAAAAAACACCAATGTTTACAACAACCTTTATGAACGGAAATGTGAGGATCGTAAAATTATCGCTTGTGGACGGCCATATCATAAGGAAAGAACCTAAAACCACACATAAAAGAAGCTGGGATAAAAGCTTAAGCCTGCCCGGCAGCCCTTTCGAACTTTCATGTTTCAACTTCAGGTAATCATCTAAAAATCCCACAAGTGCCAGCCATACCGTCGCAAAAAGCACTGAAAACACATAAATATTTAATATATCAGCCCACATCAGTGTAGATACCACAATAGAAATCACAAGGAGCACCCCGCCCATTGTAGGTGTTCCCTGTTTATCTTTGTGCATATTCCACACCGAAACACCATTCTCTACCTTCTTTACATGCTGTCCTATTTTCATATGTTTCAACCATCTAATAACAGCCGGGCCGAGAATGACCGCAACAAGAAAAGATGTTATAGCTGAAAATGCAGCACGGAAGGTTATATATTTAAAAACATTAAATCCAAAAAAGTATTCCCTTAATGGATAAAAAAGATAATACAACATATTAATTAAGCCCCCCTGCTTTCCCCATTAAGAAACAAGCCATTCCATTACCTCATCAACCTTGCTAAGCCTGGATCCTTTCAGCAGAATAGCATCTCCGGCTCTTGCTTCATCAGCAAGGAATTTTCCTGCTTCATTATTTGATTCAAACAAATGTACATTTTCACTTTTTATACCGCCCTGCACAGAAGCTAATCCCGCTTCTGCCGCAACGTTTCCAACAGCAATAATCATGCTTACACCGCACTTAACCGCATGAGAACCAACCTCCCTGTGAAATTTGCGTGAGTTTTTGCCGAGTTCACACATTTCTCCCAAAACAAATATTTTCCTGCCTTTACTTTCAAAACCCTGTAAATTATTAAGCGCCGCTTTAGCAGAATCCGGATTTGCGTTATAAGTATCATCAATAATAGTGATATCCTTTACCATCCTGATCTCCATCCTGCCTTTTAAAGTCCGCGTAGATTCAAGCCCTTCTTTGATCTCCGGCAGTTTAAACCCGAGAAAAACCGCGGCAGAAGCTGCCGCCAGGGCATTAAAAACACTCTCCACACCGCTCAGCCTTAGATTTACCAATACTTTCCGGCTCCCAGAAACAAGTTCAAATGAAGGCTTTAATAATTCATCGACATGAATATCTTCAGCTTTAACATCCGCTTTATCTGAAATTCCAAAAAGGATTTTCCTTCCCTGGAAAACAGCACATGCGTCAAGAAGGTTTTTATCTCCCGCATTCAAGATAAGAACACCTTCCTCTTTTATCCCTGATATTATTTCTGCCTTTGCCCGGGAAATCCCCCGCAAATCACTGAAAAAACCTATATGGGCACGCAGAGCATTCAAAATAACGCCAACATCCGGCCGGGCAATATCGGAAAGTTTCTTTATTTCTCCCATATGATTCATACCCATTTCAATAACCGCGAATCGCGTTTCTTCATTGATGTCCAGCAACGCTAAAGGAACGCCTATATGGTTATTCTTATTGCCTTCTGTTTTCGTAACCTTTCCTCTCACAGATAAAATCTCCGACAACATTTCTTTCGTAATTGTCTTTCCGCTTGAACCGGTTACCGCAACAACAGGGCCGTTAAATTTTGACCTGTTAAAGGAAGCAATTTTTTGCAGCGCGTCATATGTATCTTTTACAAAAATACACGGTAAGTTCTCTTTCAATCTTTTTCTTTCATCCTGGAGGATTACCAGGGCGGCACCTTTTTTAACAGCCTGCTCCGCGTAATCAGCACCGTTAAAATTCTGCCCTCTTACCGCAATAAATATTTGCCCTTTTGATATGGTACGGGAGTCAATAGAAATTCCGCTGGCAGGAATATTTTCAATTCCTTTAGGCCTTTTTTTCCCAAGCACCTCTACTATTTCTTTTATATCCACATTAAACAACTTTTACTCTCCTAACTATCTCTGCGTCACAAAAAGGAATCAATTTCCCTTTTTCTTCCATAAACTTTTCATGCCCTCTTCCTGCGATTAACACAAAATCTCCCTCAGAGGCATTATTTAAAGCCTCATCAATCGCATCTTTCCTGTTGACGACGATAGAGACTTTTTCCTTATCGGTTATTCCTAAAAGTATTTCATCAATTATCACAGACGCCTCTTCCCACCTGGAGTTATCCGATGTAAGCACGATTTTATCGGAGTACTCTTCCGCGATTTTCCCCATTCTGGGCCTCTTTTTCCTGTCCCTGTTACCGCCACAGCCAAAAACACAAATTAGTTTTTTTATACAAAATTTTCTGAGTGAACCCAGTACGTTTTTTAATGCTTCAGGCGTATGAGCATAGTCAACAAAAACATAAAATGGAGCCCTGTATGGGATTTTTTCCAGCCTGCCGTTTACGGAGTCCAGCTTTGAAATGCTTTTAACCACATCACCGGGGAAAATCCCAAATTCTATACAAGCTGAAAAAGCAGCCAGCAGATTATATGCGTTGTGAAGTCCTATAAGCCTGGATTTGACTACACCTTTCCATTTTTTGTTTATCTGTATTTCCAATTCCAAACCGGTTATATCGTTTTTCAAAACTTCAAAGCTGTAATCACCAGAAGAACCGTAAGACTTCATACCTTTAATATCCTTTAGAAGGCGCTTACCGTAGTCATCATCAGAATTTGCAAGCATAAAACCTTCCGTTTTTGAAAATATCTTCTTTTTTGCAAAAAAATAATCTTCCATAGTCTGGTGATAATCCAAGTGTTCATGACTAAGATTTGTAAAAACTGCCCCGCTAAATTCTAATTCTCCTGTCCTGTCCTGCTTCAAAGCATGCGAAGAAACCTCCATAACGACAGAATTAGCCCCTGCGGCACTGAACTCGTAAAAAAGCTTTAATAGTTCAGCAGAACCAGGTGTTGTATTATTTGTTTTATACACTTTGTCTCTCACGCTATTCTCAATAGTTCCTATAACACCGCATGTTCTGCCATTCTGCTCAAGAACTTTTTTAATTAACAAGGCGGTTGTTGTTTTTCCGTTCGTTCCCGTTATTCCTATAACTTTCAGTTTTTTCTCCGGGCAATCGTAAAATTCAGACACCATTTTCCATGAAACCCGTTTTATATTTTTTACAGCGCCGAAAGGAATAACAGGTTTAATATTTTCCTTCCCATCAGCCAAAACAAAAACTGCGCCTCTATTTACAGCCTCGTCGATATACTTCGTTCCGTTATCCTTCTCTCCTTTTACCGCGACAAAAATATAACCCGGCAACACCTTTCTGGAATCCTCTACAATTCCCTTTACTTCAACAGAATCCGAATCTTTTATCCTTTTAAGGTTTAGCTTTTCTAATAATTCATTGATTTTCATTTCAGCTTATCTCTTCCGGTTTGTCTACAGGCACCTCATAATAACTAAGAACAACTTCCATAATCTCTTTGAACGCTGGAGCAGCAACTGTTCCTCCGTAGTAACGGGGATGCGGCTCATCAATAACCACAAGAATCGCATATTCCGGATTCCTCGCGGTAGCAAATCCAATAAACGATGAAAAGAACTTATTGTTGGAATACTTTCCATTTTCAACCTTTTGCGCCGTTCCCGTTTTTCCGCCGACTGAATATCCATTAATGTACGCTTTTGGTGCCGTACCTTCCCTGGAAACAACCGCGCACATCGCTTCAATTATGTCTCTTGAGGCTTTTTTAGATATCACCCTTTTATTTGTTTTTACCGCAAAATTCTTTATCATTTTTCTTTCAGGGTCCTCAAGTCTCTCAATGATATAAGGTTTTATAAGAACACCACCGTTTACTATAGAACCAAATGCTGTAATCATCTGTATAGGGGTTACGGATACTCCCTGCCCCATGGGTATCCTTGTAATCTTAACTTTTGACCATTTCTCAACCGGGTGGCAAATACCCGAAACTTCACCGGGTAAAGCTATATTAGTTTTTGCTCCGAATCCAAACTTTTTCAAATATCTATAGAGGTTTTTATCCCCCATTTTCAGAGCTACCTTTGCTATGCCGATATTCGAAGATTTTTGTATTACTTTCTTGAATTCAAGGTTGCCATAAGGATGAACATCATGAAGAACATGCCCTCCATATGAAAAAGACCCATTCTCACAGAAATAAACATCATTAAGCTTTGTAGCACCCATGTCCAGCGCGGCAGCTCCAGTTATAACTTTAAAAGTCGAGCCGGGTTCAAAAATATCTGTTATGCACCTGTTTCTTCTGTTTTCGACAGGATCCATTGCCGGCTGAGCAGATGAATATCCCGGCTTGCTTGCCATTGCTACTATTCTCCCTGTATTCACCTCCAAAACAATTGCGCTTCCACCTATCGCATTATTATCTTCAACAGCCTTTTTTAAAGCAGTCTCACACACTTGTTGTATATAACCATCTA
>JAGLRQ010000100.1 GCA_023136205.1 Candidatus Auribacterota bacterium | reverse complement strand
TTTCATTAATTGACCCTCTAATAGATCAGGAAGTAACAGACTGGTTTAACGCGAAATACCCTGATGCCGCGTCCGTTGGCCTTGGCTTCTTTGATGCCATGGCAGCCGCGGATTTTTTTGACGCGGGCGTTCCTGCCGCTGCTATTGCTTTTCTCTTTAACGGTTTAGCCGAAGATACCGTGTTTAATATGATATTGGACGTAACTGTCGTAACCGCATCCTACCCTGATATATTTATTGATGCGGCATTTAAAAAGATGTTAAAAATCAATAAAATTACTCCTTTTGACGCCTATACCATTTGGTTTGAAAACTATAACCTGGGACATTCGAATACCAGCCTGGCCCAATTATATAATATTCAGGTTTCAACCCTTATAGCCATAACCGAGAGAGTAACCGCCCTTTATGTTCCCGTTGACCAGATAGAACAGCGCCTTCGCGTAGAATGGAGGCAGTATTTTGAGGAAGTCAAAGCTGTAGATGAATTAGGTTTTGAAAATTATGATTTATATTACAAATATATTATAGATGAGGTTCATATACCTTTTGTTAACTCAAACAAAATCCGGTTGGTCAAAATAGCGGAGTTGAATAGTTTTTTAGGCATAGGTGTGGCGATTGAGTATATCGCAAGTTTAAAGAATTCTGACCCTGAGTGGGGAAAAAGATTTGAGCAATCCGTAAAGGATGTTGTTATGAAAAATCAGGCCTACCATAGGAGGATTTGGCCGCTTCGCTATAATGGTTTTTATGAAGGCATAAAAGTAAATCTGGATGGCTCGGCAATGGTCAAAATTTCCGCCTATGACATAGATGAGGCCTTAGGCGTCTTATCTGAAATAGGGGAAGACGGCAAGTCAATGCTGGAAAGAGCTTCCGGCTTTAGCAGGGATGAAATAAAAGAAATAATAACCGAAGAAAGGGCCTCCTACGGCTATGGTTCCAGTGAGATAGCTGTCTATGAGATATTCGTTAAGAAAAGTAAATTAGATGTAAGAAGATTTTTTCTTCACCTCCAGAAAGAAGGAGCTCCTGTTATAAATACTGCCTATGATAATCTCGGATATCTCGGAAATATGTGCGCTTATGATAATTTTTACGGTACGGCAGTGGATAGTTACACGGACAGGACAGGTTTTGCTACGGAGAGAATACTTTATTCAGCCAGAGCCGACCTTTTGGGTGAAGGCTTTACCGACGCGGATATAAACCGGTTAGAACTGAATTTATTACAAAGTGTCTACGTTTTAACTATGGGCGAAAGCGGTATAGGCTGGGTAATAACCGACCCCTCTGCCGTAGGCTTTCTCCAGGAAGCCCCCGGAATATACAATGCCTATTTAGTTGACGGAAGCAAGATAGCAAAGGGTTTTGAGGAAAACGCTATGGTGGAATATTATTCCGATGCAAGCGGTTCCTGGGGTGAGAGAGGTTTTGTAACAGAAGATTTTATTGTTGTTTTTGACTCTCCAACGGCTATTACCTGGGTGGAAGGCCTGTCTGGTGAGACTGTTGAAATAAAGTTATATTCCCGCCCTAATATAGAAAACGCTTTTTATGATCAGGGATTGCTCTACAATGTCTGCCTTGAAGGGAATATTGATATGGACAGCATCCTCGAAATGTATGGGTTTTTTGGTATGGTCGGCGAATATACCTATCAATATTTTTTGGCAGTAAAAACGACTGATGGAAAATTCTATTATGTTAATATAGATGTTTTAAAAGAAGGTATAGATCCGGCAACCTATGATACAAATTCAATAATTAATTTACGCGGTGTTCTCCATGCTGAAAATCCTTCTTTGATAGCCGCGGTATTGGGATTTGCTGTAACCGATACGAATAAACCGGTTATAGCCACACAGCACCATAGCTTTGGCTATAACCTGCCGCCTTTTTCCTTAATTAGCCCTTTAATAGACGAGGATGTGACAAACTGGTTTTATGGGAAATATCCTGATGCCGCGGCCGCCGGCCTTGGTTTCTTTGATGCTCTTGCCATTACGGATTTTTCTGATATAAACGGTGTGGGCGGCGTACCTTGGGCTACGCTTGAATATTTATTTGGCATACCGGAAAATACTGTTTTTAACATAGCCGCGGATGTAAACGATATTACCGGTTCTTATCCCGATATATTTGACGCTGATTTTAAACAATACCTTAGACAGCTTGATACCGGGAAACTTTTTCCCTTTGAAGCTTATACCATATGGTTTATGAGTTATAATCTCGGCATAGCAAACATTGACATTGCCGAATTATATAATATCAAGATCGCGACGGTTGCTGCCATTGTTGATAAGGTTACCGCTTTTTACGTGCCTGTTGACCAGATAGAACAACGTCTTAGGGAAGAATGGAGAGCTTATTTTGATGCTGTCAGCCTTATCGACCAAGATAATTTTGCAAATTACGATTTATATTTTAAGAATATAATAGACACTGTCCATATACCTTTTGCGATGGGAAATAACATACGGGTAGTTAGATTAGTAGATTTGAATGGTTTATTGGGATCTAAAAACGCTGTATTGCTTCAAACCCTTAAAACAAATGACCCTGTATGGGCAAAAATAATTGAAGAAGCTAGTGCTCATGTCAGGATTAAGGGAAAAGTTTACAGCGAAAGGCTTTGGCCTCTTCGCTATAACGGTTTTTACGCGGATATTGTGATAAATAAGGATTCTATAAAGGGTAACGAGTTACCTGAAATCTCCCCCTATGACATAGACGAGGCCTTAGGTGTTTTATCCGAGATAGGGGAAGACGGTAAGTCAATGCTGGAAAGAGCCACCGGTTTTACGCGGGATGAAATAGCAGCAATAAAAACAGAAGAATACGGTTATGGAACCGATGGAACAGCGGTTTACGAAATAATTGTCACGAACAGTGTTGAAGGGGTACGAAGATTCTGGCTGTCCTTACAGAAGGAAGGTGCCCCGGATATTATTAGTACCTATAATGACTTGGTTACTCTTAAAGATCAAAGTATTTATCCTGAACTCTACGGTACGGGGCAGGATTCTTACACGGGCCGCGCGGGTTACGCCACAAATGAAGGGTGGTATACATCGAGAGCCACGCTTATAGAAAGAGAATATACTGAAACTGAAATAACCCAGATAGAGCTAAACCTTCTAAAAAGTGTTTATGCCGCTACAATGGGTGAAAACGGTATAGGCTGGGTTGTGACGGATCCCGCCGCTGTAGGTTTTATTGAAGTTAGTTCGGGAATGTATAAAGCTAAGTTGGCGGATATTTCCAGGATAGCTAAGGGGTATAGTTTTGAAGAACTGGTTGCTTTTTATACCGATTCCGCGGGGCCTTGGGTGGATAGAGGATATACTGAGGCAAGTTTTTCTTCCACGGGTGATGGGCCTCCCGCGGAAGATTATGTTTATAACGGAAAAGTGATACATATAGAGTGGAACCTTTATTCAACCGGCATGCAGTTGGTTAAAAAAGCGTTAATTGACAATGGCATGCTTCTGGCCTGGATAGGGGAAGCGGAACTGCCCGATGTTTCTAATATGGTAGTAGAGTACTTAAACAGCGGCAATCATAAGACATCGTATAAAATATATTTTGAATCTGAATTACCATTTGTTTTTGGGTATGTGCATAATGATACACAGCCTTTGTCGGTAGAAGAACAGTTTAATACATTTTTTATCCCTGTTAACAACTATTGGAAAGATAAAATTTCAGAGGCAAAGATTCCCATTCCTCCATCGGGAATGGTGATAAGTATTGAGGATCCCTATGATGAAGTTGTCAAAGAAGTTTTTACGCGTGGATTTTTAGACGGCTATAGTTCTCTGGATTTTTTAGATTTTATGGTGCAAAAACTGGGAGAGCCGGAAAGAATAAATATTCTGAATTTAATTGTTCGCGAAGAAAGCGCCTCTCTTTACATGATATGGAAAGGAGCCGGCCAAAATATAATTCCTAAGGATTTAAAATCTGCAAACGTTATTTTTGAAGAAGATAATTCAGGTGTGTATACAGCTAAATATTTTGATTTTGACTATGCGGTTTATGATATTGAAACCCTTGCAAATTTATTTAGTCACTTAAAAGGTCAGCTTTTACCGTTAAATAATTATGCCATTCTTCTTGGTTTTTATGATGCCATGAGATTAGACGGGATGAGGGTTAAACAGATTTTAGGTTTGTTTGATACCCTTACCGGTGTAGATGCTGACGCGGTCGCTGAAGCTAAAGCGATAATAGAATCGGAGAATCCCATAGACTGGATAGAAGGCTTTCCCGATGAAACCCGGGAAATCAAGAATTACGCCCGCCTTAATATAGAAAACGCGTTATATGCCCAGGGCCTGCTTTATAATATCTGTCTTGAAGGGAACATAGATATAGGTGCTGTATCTGAGATTTTCGGTGTTTTCGGCGTTGCGGGTGAATACTGCTATGAATATTTGATGGTTATAAAGACTGCGGACAGCAAGTTTTATTATTTTGACGTAAGCGTTTTAAAAGAAGGGCTTAATCCTGGCGCTTATAATGTAAACGCGGTTGTTAATTTCAGGAACAGTTTGTATTTTCAGGATCCTTCTTTGACAGGCACGAGTTTTGGAGCCGTGCTTACTGATATGGGCATGCCTGTGGAAGCCCATCAATCGGATGAATTTTGTTACAATTTGCCTCCTCAAATGTTCACGGATTTAATGTTAGGGGAAGAAATTGTTACCTGGTGGTCAGAGAAATATCTCCAGGCTGCGGAGAAGGTAGGCTTCCTGGATGCTCTGGAAATAGCAAGCCTTTCTAACAACGGCGTGCCATGGGTAGCCCTTGAATCTATGTTCGGAGTACCGCAGGATACCCTTCTTTCCATGGTTGGCGATGTAAATACTATTACCGGAGATTATCCCGATATATTTGCCGAAATTGACTTTAAAAATTTCCTTAAAAATAAAAAGCTTACACACTTTGACGCTTATACCATATGGTACATGAGTTATATCCTTGGAAAATCGACTTTGGCCCTGTCCAAATTGTATAATATCCAGGATGCGAAC
>JAGLRQ010000010.1 GCA_023136205.1 Candidatus Auribacterota bacterium | reverse complement strand
AGAGAATGCTTTTTATTGTTTTTACCATCCGAAGGAAACAAATACGGATTATTTCCGCAAGGGACATGAACCGTAAAGAGAGGAGGGTTTATAAACAGTCATGAAAAAATTAAAATTCAAAAACGAAAACCTTGAGAGAAATTTCTGGAGTAAACATGATTCAACTGATTATATTGATTGGAAAAAGGCAAAAAGAGCCATTTTCCCTAAATTAAAACCATCAGTAAAAACAATTTCTATCCGGCTTCCAGAGATAATGTTAGAAGAACTTAAGCTTCTCGCCAATAAACGAGACGTACCCTATCAATCTTTACTGAAAATATTTTTGGCAGAGAAAATTAAATCGGAGCTCGTACATACTGCAAAGGTCTAACAATTGCTTGCACCCCGACCCGCCATAAAGCGTAGGCGGGCAGGCTGTTGAATAAGCGCTCGCGGCAACAAATAGTTGTTAATGGGGGAGCAGTAGACTTGGATTTCTCCTATTTTAGCCGGTAATCTTTTACCCATTCCGATTACCTTATGAATAATCAGGCAAAAAATTTAAAAAGATTATTAGGCCGCTGGGATTCCGTAGCTATTTCCATAGGGATTGTTATCGGCGTGGGAATCTTCAGAGTACCGGCTGAGGTAGCCAAATTTTTAACCACACCAGGACTGATTATTTTGTCCTGGCTTGTAGGAGGCTTAATCTGTTTGTTGGGAGTACTTTGTTATTCTGAACTTTCGACCTCGCTTCCACAAACCGGAGGTAATTACGTCTACCTTCGGGAAAGTTATGGCCGGGGAGTTGGTTTTCTTTTTGGCTGGACAGAGCTGTTAGTTATACGCACAGGTTCAATTGCTGCGGTTGCCTTCGTAAGTGCTCAATATCTACAATCCCTTCTTGGCTTGAATAAAATTCCGGTTAAATTAATTGCTACATCTGTAGTCTTTATCCTTTCTTTTATAAATATGTGGGGGCTTCGTCCTGGCAAAATATTCCAGAATTCATCCACCCTTGCTAAGATTTTAGCTTTGGCCGGTATTATTCTTTTTGGGCTACTTTCTAAAAAGGGAAGTATCTTAAACTTCTCTTCCCAAGAGGTGGTTTGGCCGGATAAAGGGATTCTTTCTTTATTGGCTTTGGCATTAATTCCTATTCTCTGGACATACGGAGGCTGGCATGAAAGCACATTTGTAACCGAGGAAACAAAGGATTACCGGCGTTCACTTCCCTTTTCGCTGATTACCACAATTTTTATCGTTACCTCCATCTATACAGCTATAAATTTAGTGTATATCTATTTAGTCCCGGTAAGAGAAATCGCAAATTCCGAGTTAATCGCTTCAAATGTGATGCAGATTTTATACGGAGCAAAGGGCAGGAAAATTTTAGAGATTTTAGTGGTAATATCTTCTTTGGGATGCATAAATGGAATGATAATTACCGGCAGCCGAGTCACATATGCCATGGCTAAGGATAACCCGGTCTTTAGATATTTAGGAGAAATCAACCCTAGACACTCTATCCCAATCCGTTCAATTCTTATCAACGCAATTTGGGCAACCGTGTTAATTATTTGGGGGACTTTTAATCAACTCTTGTTTTTTACCGGGGTTGTGACGTGGCTATTTTTCACATTAGCTGTGGCAGGAATTTTTATCCTGCGGTATAAATATCCACAACTAGAAAGACCTTTTAAGGTTACCGGTTACCCCGTTGTGCCGGCTGTTTTTATTCTTATTTGCGCAGCGCTTGTAATTAATACTTTGCTTTGTTATCCTAAAGAATCACTATTTGGCTTATGCCTTTTGATAAGCGGTGTTCCGGTATTTATCTTTTCGCAAAGAAAAGGAGGGGGCCTCAAGTGAAAAAAGAATCAAAGAGGCGATTTATTAAATTTTGTCTCTGCTTAGCAATAATTGGATTTAGTCTTATTCTTGGTCCTCTATATGCTGGATGCAAAAAGGGAAAAGAAACAGCTAAAATGAGTTCGGATTTTGAACCTGCCTATCTAAAATTGTACAGAACCGGTGAGTTAAAAAGACGCGGAGAAGAACTTTGGAATACAATGCAAAACTGCCGGCTTTGTCCAAGAATGTGTGGAGTAAACCGCTTAGCCGGAGAAAAAGGATTCTGTCAGGCAAGTTCCCGACTTATAGTTTCATCCTATCATCCCCACTTTGGAGAAGAAAAACCCCTTGTGGGAAAAAGAGGCTCCGGAACCATATTCTTCAGTAATTGCGGCTTAAGATGTGTCTTTTGTATAAACTGGAAAATCAGTCAGGGTGGAATGGGAAAGTCTGTAAGTATTGAAGAGCTGGCAGAGATGATGCTTACCTTACAAAAAATGGGATGCCATAATATCAATGTTGTTACCCCCGACCATTATGTGCCGCATATTATTCTTGCGCTTAACATCGCTGCTGCTAAGGGGTTAAGATTGCCCCTTGTCTACAACAGTTGTGGCTGGATAAACTTAGATGTGTTGAAAAAACTAGATGGCATAGTAGACATTTACTTACCTGATTTTAAGTATTGGGATTCTGACAGGGCGGCCAAATATGCCGAAATACATTTACGGGGAGCAAAAAATTATGCCAAATTTACAAGAAAAACAATTTTGGAGATGCATCGTCAGGTAGGGGTAGCAAAACCAGCTAAGGATGGCCTTATATATAAAGGGCTAATGATCCGACATCTGGTTATGCCCAATAGGGTTGCCGGAACAAAAGAGATTATCGAATGGATAGCAAAGAATCTTCCCAAAGATACCTATTTTAACCTTATGCAACAGTATACCCCGACACACCAAGCCCATAAATATCCAGAGATATTCCGCAGAATTACCCAAGAAGAATTTGAGGAAGCGGTAAAATGGGCAAAGGAAGCTGGCCTTACCAATCTGGATATTCAAGGATAGTGACAAAGATGAGAAGAATAAAGAGATACTTTTTAAAAATAGAAAATTTAAATAAAGGAAATTCGTTATGAATTGGTTAACAATATTTAAATCAACCCTTATCCTTTTTGCTATTGTGAATCCAATTGGAAGTATTCCCATCTTTTTGCAACTCACAAGTAATATGGCGCCCAAGGTACGATACCGTGCTTTTAGAACTGGGGTGCTTGTTTCCGCAGCTATTCTTTTTGCATTTATTGTCCTGGGGGAAAGTATCCTGACCCATTTCTTTCAGATTACCCTTTTTGATCTTATGGCAGCCGGCGGATTACTCCTCTTAATTATTGCTATCGACCACCTCATTTTTGGTTCACTTGTACGTGGTGTGATGAGGGAAGGACAGCAAGATCCGCATCCTGTCGGAGCGGTACCGATTGCCTGTCCTATTCTTGCCGGGCCTGGCGCAATGATGACCGTGTTAGTAACATTTTCCGAACATGGCTTTCTTGTTGCATTAATTTCCATTACTGTAGTCTTAGGAATTACCTGGTTAATTCTTCGTTTTATCGATGTATTGTATAGTTTCCTTGGTAAAACTATTTGCACAGTACTTTCTAAAGTTTTTGCCTTATTTATTGCAGCTATTGGAATACGTCTTTTAATGCAAGGATTGTCTCAATATTTTCAATAGATATTATATCAGCACCATTAACTAAAAAGTCTATGTTCTTTAAACATCAGTAGATGAAAAATATCATCTAACTTGCACCCTTACCGTGAGGGGGAAATAGAATGAAGAAAATTATATTATTTATATCATTTATACTTTTTTTGGCTATTTCAGCAAACGCCGGAGAAGGCAGAGAAAATTTTTACGAACAAATTAGCCGTGCCGTCATTCGATTAGAGCATATTGAGCAAATTGGAAAAGAAGGCTCGAATATCATAGAAACAAAAAATATTTCAGACGGCACAGCATTTTTTGTGGCTAGCACAAACGATTTGTATTTAGTTTCAGCCAGACATGTAGTCGAAAGAAAACATGATCTACACGCAAGGGTAAGCTGTAAAAATGAAATAACGAAAGAAATAGAAGTTATACTTTTAAAACTGCCTAAAGATCGATGGA
>JAGLRQ010000001.1 GCA_023136205.1 Candidatus Auribacterota bacterium | reverse complement strand
AGACAGGGAAATTGATATTATAGTTTCCCTGGAATTAAAGGAAAGTTTCTTGCCTATTTTGAAGTCTGTTCAGGGTTATGCGGCGGCATCATACATTGTTGAGCTTACCTCTGAAATTACCGGGTTTAGTTCAGAGAGAGAACCTCTTTTTGATGAAGTTTTATCTGTTTTGAAATTTTTGTCAAAAGGCTTAGATCCTTTGAGAGCTGTTGCTTTTTATACACTTAAATCGTTGTATATGAGCGGTTTTGTGGGTTCTTTTACAAGTTGTTCGCGGTGTGCTGAAGTGAAAGGGCGTTTTTTTATTGATAGGTACGGGGGTATGATTTGTGAAAAATGTAGGAAAAATGCCGGGGGTTTTTCGGAAATTGGTGCTAACATCGCGTCTTTAATAGAAAAGGTTGTAAAGAGTCCGCTGAACACGGAACTGGAATCTGAATATTCCGCGGAGGATATTAAACAGGTCGCGAAGACAGCAAGGTTAATGCTTGACTTTACGCTGCCCAAACCGTTAAAATCTCTTGATTTTTTATCCTCAGTATTAAAAAAGAAGTAAAAACCGGTGACTAGTGAATGGTGAATAGTAAAAACATGGAAGAAGCATTTTACGAGATAGTGCGGAGCGGATCGGAGCCTCCCCGGAGGGGACTAGATACTATATTAATACCCTATTATGAAGAAAAATAAGACAAATGATAAAATATCGAAGATTGTATCCTTATGTAAGCGGAGAGGATATGTTTACCAGTCATCAGAGATTTATGGTGGTTTAAACAGTTGCTGGGATTATGGCCCTCTGGGCAGTGAGCTTAAGAAGAATATTAAAGATTTCTGGTGGCAATCCATGGTTTACGAAAGGGATGATATAGAAGGAATTGATTCCAGTATCTTAATGCATCCCAAAATCTGGGAAGCCTCCGGACATATCGATAATTTTACCGATCCCCTGGTTGATTGTAAGAAGTGTAAAATGCGGTTTAGGGCTGATGAAATAAGTTCCGAGAAATGTCCTTCCTGTGAAGGGGATTTAACCCGTCCCAGGAATTTTAACCTGATGTTCAAAACATTTATGGGCCCTGTTGAGGATAGTGCAAGCGTGGTTTTTATGCGGCCTGAAACCGCCCAGGGTATTTATGTGAATTTTGTGAATGTTATGAATTCCGCCAGGAAAAAGATTCCATTTGGGATAGCTCAGATAGGAAAAGCTTTCAGGAATGAAATAACCCCCGGTAATTTTATATTCAGAACCCGTGAATTTGAGCAGATGGAGATGCAGTATTTTGTTCATTCTTCCCAAGCGCCTGAAATTATGGATAAGTGGAAAGAAATCCGGTTTAACTGGTATACTCGCCTGGGAATAAACCCCGAAAAGCTGCGTTTTCATGAACATAGCAAAAAGGAGCTGGCTCACTACGCGGCGAAAGCATTTGATATAGAGTATGAATTTCCTTTTGGATGGTCTGAACTTGAAGGTATACACAACAGAACGGATTTTGATTTAAAAAGGCACAGCGAGTTTTCCGGCAA